>JAEZGT010000043.1 GCA_023416875.1 Pseudomonadota bacterium | reverse complement strand
GCTGTGATGCCAATATCATTGTCGAAACCGCCACAGCCCGCGATCCGCATCATGTGGCGGCGCTGATCGGCTACGGCGCGACTGCGGTTTATCCATATCTCAGCTACTACATCATCAATCACTTGGTCGAAGCCGGCGATTTGCTGGTGGATATCAACACCGCGTACAAGAACTACGTGAAGGGCATTGATAAAGGCTTGCTCAAAATCCTGTCCAAAATGGGGATTTCGACAGTTGCCTCTTATCGCGGCGCCCAACTTTTCGAAGCCATTGGCCTCAGCGCCAAAGTGGTGGATACCTGTTTTGCCGGCACTCCCAGCCGCATTCAGGGTGCGGATTTTGACGATCTCGAAGCCGATCAGAAAGCGCTGGCGGAAGATGCCCGCAGAGCGCGCAAACCGATTAGCCACGGCGGCCTGCTCAAGTATGTGCACGGGCAGGAGTATCACGCGTATAACCCCGACGTGGTCAAAACTCTGCACGCTGCCGTGCAGACTGGTGATTATTCCGCGTGGCGCGATTACGCCGCGTTGGTGAATAACCGCCCGGTCGCTACCCTGCGCGACCTGTTGAAAATCAAAACCGGTATTCAGCCGATTCCACTGGAAGAAGTGGAGCCGGTTGAAAGTCTGTTCAAGGCCTTCGACTCTGCCGGTATGTCCTTGGGTGCCTTGTCGCCTGAAGCTCACGAGGCGCTGGCAGAAGCTATGAACAGCCTGGGTGGCCGCTCCAATAGCGGTGAAGGCGGCGAGGATCCGGCACGTTACGGGACTATCAAGGTTTCTAAAATCAAGCAGGTCGCGTCTGGCCGCTTCGGTGTAACCCCGGCATACCTGGTGAATGCCGAGGTGTTGCAGATCAAGATTGCCCAGGGTGCTAAGCCTGGTGAAGGCGGTCAGTTGCCCGGCGGCAAGGTGAACGCGCTGATTGCGCGCCTGCGCTACTCGGTACCCGGTGTTACTTTGATTTCGCCTCCGCCCCACCATGACATCTATTCGATTGAAGATTTGGCACAGTTGATCTTCGACCTGAAGCAGGTCAATCCGGACGCGCTGGTATCGGTCAAGCTGGTATCCCGCCCTGGTGTGGGCACCATCGCCGCAGGTGTGGCCAAGGCCTATGCCGACCTGATCACGATCTCGGGTTATGACGGCGGGACCGCGGCTAGTCCGCTCACCTCCATTCGCTACGCCGGTTCGCCCTGGGAACTTGGCTTGTCTGAGACTCACCAGACCCTGTGCGCCAATGATCTGCGCGACAAGGTCCGAGTACAGACGGATGGCGGTCTGAAGACGGGGCTGGATGTGGTTAAGGCGGCCATTCTCGGCGCTGAGAGTTTCGGCTTTGGCACTGCACCCATGGTGGCCTTGGGCTGCAAATATCTGCGTATTTGCCATCTCAATAACTGCGCCACCGGCGTTGCGACTCAGCAAGACAAGCTGCGCCGGGATCATTACATCGGCACGGTGGAGATGGTGAAGAACTTCTTCACCTTCGTCGCCCATGAGACCCGCGAATGGATGGCTCTGCTCGGCGTGCGCTCGCTGCGCGAACTGATCGGCCGGGTGGATCTGCTGGAAGTGATCAAAGGCGAGACCGAGCGTCAGGGCAAGTTGGATTTAGGCCCGATCGTCTATACCGACGATCTGATCCGCAGCAAGCCCAAATATTGTAGCGTCGCCCGCAACGAGCCTTTCGACCGCGGTCTAATGGCTGAGCGCATGGTGGCCGACATACTGCCAGCGATCGAAGCCAAAACCGGCGGCGAGTTTGACTACACCATCACCAACTGTGATCGCTCCATAGGTGCGCGCATCAGCGGTGAAATCGCCAAGCGTTACGGCGACGCCGGCATGGCGGAGAAGCCCATCAAGATCCGCTTTAACGGTGTTGCCGGACAGAGCTTCGGGGTCTGGAACGCGGGTGGCCTGGAGTTGTACCTCGAAGGTGATGCCAACGACTATGTCGGCAAAGGCATGGCGGGTGGCAAAATCGTCATACGCCCACCGCGCAACTCAAGCTTTGCCAGCCAGGAGACCACCATCATCGGCAACACCTGCCTCTACGGCGCCACGGGCGGCAAGCTGTTCGCGGCCGGCCAGGCGGGTGAGCGTTGCGCGGTGCGCAACTCCGGTGCCCATGTGGTGGTTGAGGGTGCAGGTGATCATTGCTGTGAATATATGACGGGCGGTGTGGTAACCGTCCTCGGGGATACCGGTGTCAATTTCGGCGCGGGTATGACCGGCGGTTTCGCCTATGTCCTGGATCGCAACAACCGCTTCGTCGATCGCTACAACCACGAGTTGGTGGACATCACCCGAATCAACACCGAGCAGCTGGAGGCGCATCGCAACCATCTGCGCGGGGTCATCCGCGAGTTTGTCGACGAAACCCAAAGCCAATGGGGACAGGAGTTGCTGGACAATTTCAGCAGCTATATCGGCAGTTTCTGGCTGGTCAAACCCAAGGCCGCAAGTATCAATAGCCTACTGACCAGTTTCCGCAACAGGGGCGAGTAATCGCGCCGCGGAAGCACAGGTCGACCGGAACATTTCAGTTGCTTTTAGTTGCGGGCGCCGTGCTGCGCCCTTCGGGTATTTGAGATAACACTATGGCAGAGCGTTTACACAACGATTTTCAGTTTCTGGACGTGGGGCGGCAGGATCCGGACAAAAAAGACCTGAGCACCCGCAAGCATCAGTTTGTGGAGATCTATCAGCCGTTTTCCGAGGAACAGGCGAAAGGGCAGGCGCACCGCTGCCTGGCCTGCGGCAATCCCTACTGCGAATGGAAATGCCCGGTTCATAATTACATCCCTAACTGGCTGAAGCTGATTTCCGAAGGCAACATCATGGCTGCTGCGGATCTCGCCCACCAGACCAACACCCTGCCGGAAGTATGCGGTCGCGTGTGCCCGCAGGATCGCTTGTGAGAAGGCGCCTGTACCCTGAATGACGGCTTCGGTGCCGTGACCATTGGCAGCGCGGAAAAATACATTACTGATACGGCTTTTGCCTTGGGCTGGAAGCCAGATATGTCCAAAGTCGTGCCCACCGGCAAGAAAGTTGCCGTGATTGGCGCCGGCCCTGCCGGCCTCGGCTGCGCGGATATTCTGGTGCGCAACGGCGTAAAACCGGTGGTGTTTGATCGCTACCCGGAAATCGGCGGCCTGCTGACCTTCGGCATTCCTGAATTCAAGCTCGAAAAAAGCGTCATGGTGCGCCGCCGCAAGGTGTTCGAGGAAATGGGGGTGGAATTCCGCCTCAATACTGAAGTCGGCAAAGACATTGCCATGGCGCAGTTGTTGGAAGAGTACGACGCGGTGTTCCTCGGTATGGGCACTTATACCTATATGAAAGGCGGCTTTCCCGGAGAGGGTCTCCCGGGCGTTTACGACGCTCTGCCCTTCCTTGTCTCTAATGTGAACCGCAACCTCGGCTTTGAAAAAGATCCGGCGGATTTCATCAGTGTCAAAGGCAAGAACGTGGTGGTTCTGGGCGGCGGTGACACGGCGATGGACTGTAACCGTACATCCATTCGTCAAGGCGCTGCCAGCGTGACCTGCGCCTACCGTCGCGACGAGGAGAATATGCC
>JAEZGT010000029.1 GCA_023416875.1 Pseudomonadota bacterium | reverse complement strand
GCGTAGGCGTAGACACCAAAAACGCCGGCAAGAAATAACAGCGATACCAGAATGATGTGCCACACCAGCTCGCCGCTCAGAATTGGCTCGTCGGGGCGGCGCGGTGGCCGGCTCATGGTGTTGGCCTCAGTGGGTTCAAAAGCGAGCGCGAGACCAAGAGTAATGGCTGTCACCAAATTGACCCATAGAATTTGCACAGGCGTAATCGGCAAACTCAAACCCAATAACAAAGCCGCAATAATGGTCATAGCCTCGCCGGCGCTGGTGGGCAAAGTCCAACTGATGACTTTTTTAATATTGTCGTAAACCGTGCGACCTTCGCGAACAGCCGCCGCAATGCTGGCGAAATTATCATCCGCCAATACCAGTTCGGCCGCTTCTTTCGCCGCTTCACTGCCTTTCTTGCCCATGGCGATTCCCGCATCCGCCCGCTTCAGCGCAGGGGCGTCATTAACGCCGTCGCCGGTCATGGCGACGCTGATACCATGACTTTGCAGCGCGGTGACCAGGCGCAATTTATGTTCTGGACTTGTGCGTGCATAGATGTCGCAATCGAGTACCTGGGCACGCAGCTGCGCATCATCCAATTTATCCAGGTCGGCACCGGTTATCACTTTATCGGTGCGCTGCAGGCCGACTTGTTTGCCTATAGCGGCCGCTGTGTCCGCGTGGTCGCCGGTAATCATTTTTACGCGTATGCCGGCTTTGCGGCATTCGGCGACCGCATCCACTGCCTCCTGCCTCGGTGGATCGATCATGCCAACCAATCCCAAAAATACGAGATTCCCTTCTATATCTGCATGGCTCAGAGAGGTTTGTTCGGCGGGAATTTCCCGATAGGCGAGGGCCAAGACCCGCTGGCCTTGGGAGGCGATACGTTGAATGGTTTCGTGCCAACCTGCATTCAATGGCTGTTCGTTGTGATCGGTTTTTTCAGCGCGACATAGAGACAGAATTTTCTCCGGCGCCCCTTTGACGAGCGCAATTCCCCGTCCTTCATGGTTGTGGTGGAGCGTTGCCATAAAGCGGTGGCGGGAGTCGAACGGAATCGTATCGGTGCGCGGCCACTCGCGGGCCATTTGTTTCAAATCCGAACCCGCTTTGCGGGCCAGGCTCAGCAGAGCGCCCTCCATAGGATCGCCTTCCACTTGCCAAACCCCATCTTTCTCCTGCAGTGCAGCGTCATTGCATAGGGCGCAGACTTGGGCGAGAACGGCAACGGCCCCATCACTTTCTGTGTTAACCGCTTCGTCACCGCGCCAGATGCCGCCGTCCGGGGCGTAGCCGACGCCAGTGACAGTCAGCGTTTCTGCCGGCAATGCTACCGACACAACCATCATTTCGTTGCGCGTCAGAGTGCCGGTTTTATCCGTACAAATAACGGAAACGGCACCTATCGCCTCTATCGCTGGCAAACGCCGCACAATGGCGTTGCGGTTGGCCATAGCCTGTACCCCGACGGCCAGGGTAATCGTGAGCACCGCTGGCAGCCCTTCAGGAATTGCCGCCACCGATAAACCAACCACCGCCATAAATAAATCAGCAAAGGGCATTTGTGAAACGAAGTAGCCGAATATCAGAAGAATGACGGCCACCAGCAAAATCATTAAGGTCAGCCAGCGCGAGAAAATATTGATCTGGCGAGTCAGCGGCGTCGCAAGGGTTTCCACCTCGGCGAGCAGATTGCTGACGCGGCCAATTTCTGTATTGGAGCCTGTGCCAACCACCACCGCCTGTCCCTGGCCCGCAGTTACGAGAGTGCCGGAAAACACCATATTGCTGCGATCACCCAAAGGCGCATCCAACGCGACCGGTTCCAGTTGTTTATCCACCGGCACAGACTCTCCGGTGAGAACAGCCTCCTGAACGCTGAGTCCGTGGGCCTGAATCAGGAGACCGTCCGCCGGAACGCGATCTCCCGCTTCCAAAAGGATGACATCGCCGGGAACCAACTCCGCGCCGTCGAGCGAAACTCGATGTTTATCGCGCATAACATTCGCCTTGGGCGCCAGCATTTGATGCAAAGCTTCCATGGCTTTTTCGGCTTTGCCTTCCTGCAGAAACCCCACAACGGCATTGACGATCACCACCGCGAGAATCACTCCGCTATCCGTCCAGTGACCGAGCGAGGCCGTTACCGCAGCCGCGGCAAGTAACACGTAAATCAAAATATTGTGAAATTGCAGCAAAAAGCGTTGTAAGGCACTTTGTTTCGCCGCTTCCGGCAGACGGTTAGGGCCGTACTCCGCAAGTCGGCGTCGCGCTTCTTCATTCGATAAACCTTGCGGAGAGGTTTTTAGAGCCGTCAGAACCTCGGCGGAGGCTTGAGTGTGGTAGGAGGTTTGTATGCGGCTTTCCTGCATCGGCATGTCTGTACCTGAGTTGTGATATGCACGGGTTGTAACATTCCCACTTGAACAGAGCAATACCGCAAAGCTTATCCGTCATGGATGTTTGATTTAAGACAAGGCTGCCAGCCGCGCCGGTTAATAACGATGCCTTTTAAATGTTTGAAGAGATATTAAGGGGAAAGCTCTTTTCGGACGATTTCCGCACCCGCGCATAAAGCATGTAGCTTGCCCCTTGCCACGGAACGCGCGAGTGGTGCCATGCCACAGTTGGTGGATGGATAAAGCTTGTCGACGTCCACAAATTGCAGGGCTTTGCGCAAGGTATTGGCGACCTCTTCCGGTGTTTCAATGGTGTTGGTGGCCACATCAATGGCTCCCACCATCACCTTTTTCCCTCGGATCAGTTCAATAAGATCCATAGGAACACGTGAATTGTGACATTCCAGTGACACAATATCGATTTTGGATTTTTGCAGCTTGGGAAATGCCTGCTCATATTGGCGCCACTCGGACCCCAAGGTTTTTTTCCAATCCGTATTGGCTTTAATGCCGTAGCCGTAACAAATATGCACAGCTGTCTCACATTTCAGCCCTTCCAAAGCTCTTTCCAATGTCGCAACACCCCAATCATTAACTTCGTCAAAAAAGACATTAAAAGCAGGCTCGTCAAACTGAATGATATCAACGCCTGCTGCCTCTAATTCTCTGGCTTCCTGATTGAGAATTTTGGCAAATTCCCAAGCGAGTTTTTCCCGGCTTTTATAGTGATTGTCGTACAGGGTGTCGATCATCGTCATGGGCCCGGGCAATGCCCATTTGATCGGCTGCTGAGTCAGCTGGCGCAAAAACTTGGCGTCTTCGACAAAAACCGGTTTTTCTCGAGCCACAGCACTGACTACGGTGGGGACACTTGCATCGTAGCGATTGCGAATTCTTACCGTCTCGCGCTTTTCGAAATCGACGCCGCTGAGATGTTCGATAAAGGTTGTTACGAAATGCTGCCGGGTTTGTTCGCCGTCACCGACGATATCGATACCTGCGCGAAGCTGTTCCTGTAATGACAAACGCAGGGCGTCTTGTTTCGCTTCGATTAATTCGTCGCCTTGTGGCTTCCACGGAGACCAAAGTTTTTCCGGTTCTGCAAGCCAGGATGGCTTTGGCAAACTGCCCGCCGTCGATGTGGGTAATAATGTCGTCATATTAAGCAATCGCATGTATGTTAATGATTAAAGAGAAAAATTCACTGCCCAGCTTTCAAGAATAGCCTGGTAGGGCTTGATGAAGTTTTCCTCAGTGAATTTGCCCTGTTTAACCGCAAGCTGGCTGCGCTCTTCGCGGTCGTAAACAACCTTGGTCAATGAGTAATCCAGGTTGTTTAAGCTGGGCTGATAACAGTGTCCGGCGGGCGAATTGGCATTGTAAATCTCGGGGCGATAGATCTTCTGGAAAGATTCCATTGTGCTAATGGTGCTGATCAGCTCAAGGTTGCTGTAATCACTTAGCAAGTCGCCACTAAAATAAAACGCCAGCGGCGCAACGCTGCCTGGCGGCATGAAATAGCGCACCTGTAATCCCATTTTTCCAAAATATTCGTCAGTTAAGGAATACTCGTTTTGCCGATATTCAACCCCCAGAATGGGGTGGCGAATATCTGTTCGGTAATAGGTTTTGCTGTTTGATACGCTAAGGCATATCACAGGCTGTTTGGGGAAATTGTGCTTATAAATCTCCGCATTAAGGAAACCCCTGAAAAGTTTGCTGTGCAGATCGCCAAAAGTGTCTGGAACACTGAATTGCGATTGTTCCTTGTTGTGGGCCAGCAGCAATACACTAAAATCATAGTCCCTCACGAAAGACGAAAAATTGTTGCCAACAATACCTTCGATGCGCCGCTTATTCTGATTATCAATAATATGTGTTCTGAGCATTTCAATCATCGGAAACTCATTGCCAATTCCCTTGATGTCGACGCCAACCGAAATGATCTCCAGTTCGATTGAGTAGCGGTCTCCTGTAGGATTATCCCAGTGCGCAAGGCTATTGAAGCGGTTATTGATCATAAGCAGGGTGTTGCGCAAGTTTTCCCGCCGATTTTCTCCCCTGGCGAGATTGGCAAAATTAGTGGTAAGGCGAGTGCTTTCGGCCGGGAGGTAGTTTTCATCAAAACGAATTCGTTTGATGGAATAGTTAAAATTGTTACTCATCGCAATTGACCTTTTGAGCTTGGCGGCAAGGTCCATTTATATCGGGTGTGTCACGCGAATAAAAATGATCTTATCTAATGTTTCGATGAGAAGAATTCATAGTTCGAAATACCCTCTCGTTGTGATAGGAAAGGGGGAGGGTAGCGACGCTTGGATCGGCGGATCTATTCGAGCAACGCAGGAAGGTGATAAGATGCATAAAGCATGAATATAAATGATTTTATTTCATGTATATATGAATCTCATTCATGGTTTTCCTATGGCTGTTCTCGACCGTACTCATCTCATAATGATCCTCGCTATCCAGGAGCACGGGTCCTTAACCGCAGCTGCGGACGCACTGCATATTACCCAGTCTGCGTTGAGTCATGCCCTTAGAAAACTGGAGGATCAGTTGGGCGTGAATGTGTTTCGCCGCGAATCCAGAAAGTTGTTTCTCACTCAAGCAGGCGAATATCTATTAAGCGTGGCGAATCGTTTGGAGCCGCAATTGGCCTTTGCTGAAGATCGCTTACGGCAATTTGCTGGTGGTGAGCGAGGTAATTTGCGGATCGGGATGGAGTGCCACCCCTGTTATCAGTGGCTGATTAAATTGGTCGGACCCTATTTGGAGTCGTGGCCAGATGTTGATGTGGATGTAAAACAAAAGTTTCAGTTTGGGGGCATGGGAGCATTGTTCGGTTATGAAATCGATATGCTGGTAACTCCCGATCC
>JAEZGT010000346.1 GCA_023416875.1 Pseudomonadota bacterium | reverse complement strand
CTGCTGTTCAGGCGTCAGGGTACTGTGCACCAGGCTCAATTCAGCAGGGCTGACGGCAAGCGCCAGCTTGGCGAGAAATTCTCGGCGCTCCACCGCCGGCATGGCGGCTGCGGTTTGCCCCACCAGGGTCGCGGGCGGCAAGGTTTCCAGGCGCGCAAACAACAGGCGCTCCTCGTCATCCAAGTGCAACAGATACTCGCCGACGAACTTCAGCCAATCCAGATGCAGGCGCGCCAGCAGCTGCCGGCACAATTCCTCCTGACTCGGCTCCAGATCTTCCGCCTGCACCAGCACTCGGGACAGCTGTTTTTCCAGGTGGCGGTGATCCTCCGCCATATGATTGGCGAACGCGTGATCCAGTTGGCGCAGCTGCGGCTCTAGCGTGCGATCCTCCATTTCCGCATGTCGGCGCAATACGACGGCGATGGCGTTGAGTGACTGCAACACCTCGGCGGAGTCTGCGGGTGTGGCGCGGGCCAGCAGGCCGGCAGTGGCAAACAGTTCTTGCCGAACAAACTTGTGAATCACGGTAATGGCATTGGGTTGGTGGGCCATAAAAACACTCCTTGAAAAACGGTGCTGGTGACATAGGCGGCGGGCATGCTAAAACCTCACCTTTACTTGAGGTCAAGAGGTGGATTGATGGAGGAGGCTGACAAAGCGCCGGGCCGGGAAATGGCCATTGGCGATGTAGCGCGCCGCAGTGGTGTCTCGGTGGCGACTCTGCATTTTTATGAGAGCCGCGGCTTGATTCGCAGTTGGCGCACTGCCGGCAATCAGCGGCGCTATCCGCGCGGCATCTTGCGGAGAATCGCCGTGATCAAAGTCGCCCAACGCGCCGGGATTCCGCTGGCGGAGATTCAGCAGGCGCTGAGTGCGCTGCCGGCCAACTGCGCGCCGTCGGCGGCGGATTGGCAGCGGTTGTCCCAGTTCTGGCGGGCAAACCTGGAGGCGCGCATCGAGCGTCTGACGCAACTGCGCGATCAATTGAGTGACTGCATTGGCTGCGGCTGCCTGTCGCTGCAGGACTGCCCGCTGCGCAATCCGGCGGACCGGCTGGCCGAGCAGGGCAGTGGGCCGCAGTTGTGGGGTGGAGCTGAGGAAGATTGAGAAGGGGCCGCCCATAGGAGCCTCCGCGACGAGTCAGGTCCTTTTCAGTCGCATCAGTTGGGGCGCAATCGACAAGACGTTCTAATTTTCGCCGGAAGCTTTGATCCAGCGCCCGTTCTGCGGCGTGACTTCATAGCGCGCCCATTGGCGGAATTCATCGCGTGAGCAGATGCCGGTTTCGTAGGCGCCGTCGCCGGCCATCACTTTGTAGATCACCCGGTCTTTGCGGTCGTCGCCGCTGCTGGCGTCCACCACCTGGCGAATGCACCACAAATTGCCGAGCTTGCCGTTGCTGTAGAAGTGACCGGCCACAATATGCTCGGGGTGAGTGATGTTCTTTTCCGCGTGCTGTTTGGCGAGCTCCAGCAACTCCGTCAGGCTCTCTGCAGTGATGTCCACGTAAGAGTCCAGTTGCTCCATGGCCGCGGCGAAGTCTTCCTGAGTCAGTTCAAACTGCCGCTCAGCCGGTTTGACCGGTTTGACCTTGCGCCGCCGCGCCAGATGTGCGGGGTAACGGCGCCAGGGAAAAAAGCTGTTGAACAACACTGCGGCGCTCATGATGGCGGCGACATTCAGCAAAATTGGTGTGAGTACGTAGAGATAACCAAGGGTGTGGACATCTGTTCCACCGATCACCGCGCCGAGGGCGGTGGCGCCGCCCGGCGGGTGGATGCAGCGCAGATAGTGCATGGTGGCGATCGCCAGTCCCACTGCCATAGCGCCCGCCCAGAAATAACTGGGAAACAGGCGTTGGCAGGTTACGCCGATAAACGCCGACACCAGGTGTCCACCGATCACCGCCCAGGGCTGCGACAGGGCGCCGTGGGGTACGGCAAACAGCAGCACGGCGCTCGCCGCCATCGATGCCACCAGCAACACGGTGCCGGGGCCTTCGCCGCAGATCAGCACCGAGATGGTATAGACCGCGAGCATGCCGACCAAGCCGCCGAGACCGGAGATGAGTTTTTCTGCGTGACTGGTGGTGTTGCGCTCCAGACCGAGAAATGCGCGGCACTCCTGGAGCAGGGCTGAATGACGTGTCATGGTGTGGCGCAGGTACCCATTTTCAATTTATTGGTGCAGAGAGCCCTGGGTTGAGCGCACTGACCTATAACGGTCAGCAGTTGCGCCGCAAGGTGGTTTGAGTGGATCGCTGCTCAAAGGGGCTCATTACGCTAAAGGCCGACCTGACCGGCCGGCCAAAGCCGGCGGATTCTAGCAAGTTCACCAGCTGAAAACACAAAACCGCTCCGCTGATCCGTCCTCGCTAGTGGTCTGCCCGGAAAGTTCGGTGGCAGAGGAGGGCGGCCAGGGCGCTGGATCAAGGCGAAAACGCGTGGGAATAGCGACGCGATTTCAAGCTTTGTTAACGCGGGGCCAAACACTTCGGTACAGCGAACTGTTACCTAACTTTCG
>JAEZGT010000269.1 GCA_023416875.1 Pseudomonadota bacterium | reverse complement strand
GCTTTATTGGCGCGAAGATGCTGCTAATCGATATTTACAAGATACCGATCATCTGGTCTCTCGGCTTCACGATTACCACACTTGCGCTCACTATGGCGTTGTCACTCCGGATACCGGCCAAAGCCGGCGAGGCGCGAACCGCGTTTCCGTTCAAGCCGAAGCAACAGGATGGATCCAAGAAGGAAAAATGAGGGGTCGGTTAGAAATGTGAGCATGTCAGGTTTTACATTTACATCTGCTTTAATCACAGATATGTGAACTGTAAGACCTGACGCCGGTGACCGACCTGCACAAGATTTAACGAGTCCGGCTTAGAAAGTAATCCACGGATTATTTAACAGGATGTTGAGGCTGTCTGGATGCCATACGGCATCGTATTCGGCATCGGCAGTGAGCGGCGCATTCTGACCGGGTTCAGTCATCATAAATAATCGATTAAATCGATCAAAGCCGCGAGCCATTATGCCGTAGTCCGTGTGAGGCAATCCGAAGGTGTGGCCAAGTTCGTGTAGGCTTGCACCGATTCCCGTGGCGCAATTCGCCCAATAAGTGCCTCTTGAAGCACTATCGTCCGGCAAAATGGTAGTGTCTATGCGCGTATCATCGGAAAAACGGACTGGGATTTCCGCTACCGTTCTCGGGCAGGTGTGTAAATGCAGGCCGCCGAAAATTCCGAGATTCCCTCCACCCAGGGCAGCATGAGCAAGCGTTTTGCCATTTTCATAACCCGAAAATCCCATGATGACCAGGTATTTATCCGTATTTTGAGCCTCCGTATTCAATTGGTCCTGGATGGAGTAATAGATATCCAGGCCATCCATTGAATAGAGTTGGTCGCGCGTTTCCTCTACGGCAAAGACGTCGATAATAGGCATTCCATCTTCATCTTCCACTACGGAATAGGTCTGATGAAATCCCGTTGCTTTATACATCATTTCTGCCGTTGCCGACTGCATCATCAAACTCTGTACGGCTATGATCTGTTTGGCCGTTTCGATATCGCTGGCTACGCCAGGCCCTGCCAAAAATTCGCCATCGTCATTGGCGGCGATGGCATATATCACGCGCACCTTCTGCGGATTATCTGAGGGCTCATAGCGAAGGGTGGTGCTGACTGAGCCTTCGGAGCTTTGCATACAGATTTCGTTTTCGCCGCGCTCGAGCGTTACAGCGCCCTTGAAATACCCGGCTACCACCTGCCAAGTATAGGTTTTGCCTGCCACGTGAATGTCTAGGGTCGTTTCATCCGCCGGACATTGGCCATGCAAAATAGGCAATTTGTAAGAGATGGTTTCTCCATCCGAAAAATTCAAAATTTCACATCCCGAACTACTGGCAATGTTTATTGGGCATCCTTTATTTGCTTCACCCATGTCGACATTTCCACTTCCACTTCTGCCATCACTTCCGCAGCCGAGGATGAGCACGGTCACCAAATAAAGCGCACAAGAGGTTTTGAGGTTCATAAATATGTCCATGAATGATAGAGCTGATGATGTTACCTGGAAATCAGAGCGATGATGACGGGAAAATGATTTTGATGTGGAGGCCCTTTTGGCTGGAGTCCTGGGCACGATAAGGATTCCCGGCTTCACCCTGATGGCGACTTGGCCGGCGCTGACCGTCCAGACATGGAATGTCGGCTACACCTCGCAGGACAGCGGCGGGTTGCGCTTATGGTAGTCAGTGGAGCCGAACGGGCCGGCTTGGGGAAAAATGGAGTCGGCTGGCCATCTGTGGCAGAATCCGCCGGCCTCTATTCATATTAAGGATTTCGCCGTGTTAGAAATGACACTCACCACTCTCAATGGTATCCCCTCTTTTCTTGCGTACTTCGCCGTCGCCATCGCGCTACTGGTGACTTTCGCGTTTATTTATTCTTGGGTGACGCCCCATCACGAGTTCGAATTAATTCGCGCCAATAACATGTCCGCCGCCTTGGCATTTGGCGGTGCGCTGATCGGTTTTGCATTACCTCTTTCCAGTGCTATCAGCCATTCATTATCCATAGTGGATTGTGCGGTTTGGGGTTTGGTGGCGCTGGTCGTGCAAGTGCTCACCTTCTTGGTATTGCGTGTGTTGGTTCAGCAATTACCTGAACGTATCACTCGCGGCGAAATTGCCGCAGGCGCTTTGTCCGCTGCGGTTGCCATCGCAGTAGGGCATATCAATGCCGCCTGTATGACTTATTGAGTTTAAAAGGAGAACGCAAATGAAACGCAGCAAAAAAGCGGCTTTGGTGTTAATGGCACCAGCGGCGTCCTTGTTGATCACCGGCTGTGGAGGCAAGGACCCCGCGCTGGTTTACGGCTCTTTGCAGGAGTGCATCACCTCCGGTATCAACAGTGAAGAGCAGTGTCGTTTGGATTATGGCAAGGCGGAGAAACTGCATCCGGAGGTCGCGCCGAAATATGTCAGCAAAGCCGACTGCGAGGCAGAGTTTGGCGAAGGGAAATGTGAGGAAGCCCCTGGTTCTGCCACCAGCTCGGCCAGCAGCGGATTTTTCATGCCAATGATGATGGGCTTTCTCGCTGGGCAGATGCTGAATGGTGCCAAAGGCGCAGCCACGCAAAATGGCTTGGCGCCGAGCAGCAAACATGTATCGCAGCCGCTGTATAAAACCCGCAACGAAACGAGTTTTCGCACGGCCAACAACCAATCGGTTGGCACCAGCAGTGTGTACAGCGGAGCCAAAAATCTCTCTCCTTCAAGTGTCGCGCCAACCAAAGGCCAGGTGGTTAGGCGAGGCGGTTTTGGGCAGGTGCAAAATACCTACGGCAGCGGCGGCTGATCAATCATGAAGCGTATAACCTGTTCCGAGCGCGCCCATTGGCGCGCTTTTGCTGAAGAAGTGGGTTTTGGTTTTCACACCATTAATGGCGATCCTTATTGGAATGAAAGCGCCTATTACCAATTCCGTTTGCAGCAAATCGAAGACGATATAGAAACGCCCACGGAAGAACTCCATGAAATGATCATGGATATGGTGGGTGACATTACGCGCAGCGAAGAAATGCTCACGCAGCTGAATATTCCGCGTGATTATTGGAGTTATGTGTGGAACTCCTGGAATAACCAAGAGCCGCATTTGTACGGCCGCATGGATTTTTCCTACAACGGCACAGGGCCCGCCAAATTATTGGAGCTCAATTACGATACGCCCACATCGCTTTTTGAAACCGGATTTTTTCAATGGGTTTGGCTCGAAGAGCAAATTCAGGCGGGTGTGTTGCCGCCCGGCGCCGATCAATTCAATTCACTGCAGGACAAAATCGAACAAGCTTTCCGCGAGTTGTTTTTGCCCAATCCATTCTATTTTGCCAGTGTCCAGGAGAGCGCCGAAGATAAGGGCACAGTGCATTATTTGATGGATTTAGCGATCCAGGCCGGAATGGATGCGCGTTACATTGCGATTGAAGACATCGGCGAAGTCGACGGCCAAATGGTCGACTTAGACAGCTCGCCAATTGAAGGCTTATTCAAGTTGTACCCGTGGGAATTTATGGTGCAAGAAGAGTTCGCGCGGGTGCTCTACACCAGTCGCACGAAAATTCTGGAGCCCGGCTGGAAAATGTTGCTCTCCAATAAAGGCATTCTGCCGTTGTTGTGGCAGCGGTATCCGAACCATCCCAATTTATTACCCGCATTTTTCGAGGATGAAGCCAATGCTCCGTTGAGCGCGGGTTGGGTGCGTAAACCCTTATTTTCACGCGAGGGTGCCAACATTCAATTGGTGGATCGGGAAGGCCAATCGCTTGCGGTTGAAGGGCCATACGGAAAGGGCCGTTTTATTCGCCAAGAGTTTGCACCGTTGCCAAAATTTTACGATCAGAAAAACAACCAGGATGTGTTTGCCTTGATCGGTAGCTGGATGGTGGGTGATTGCTCTGCGGGCGTTGGAATACGTGAAGATGTCAGTTTGATCACCAAAGACAGCTCGCGTTTTGTGCCGCATATTATTCTGGATTAATCATCCGTACGAAAAAGGAGAGCGACGCGCAATGTGTACCTTCTGCAGTTTGATGTTGCGGTAAAGGAAGTCGCTCGCCAATCGGTTGGACCATGGCGCCTTCGTCGCTGATGGCGACAGAAAAGCCTAGGAGAAAAATCCCTGTATTTCGCCCTTGGGATTAATGTGAGAAATGACACGCCACCTCTTTGCCCTTGATAAAAAGACAAAAACCAGTAGTTATCGCCCGCTGCGCTTCGATGTGCAACAGGGCTCAACTGTGCGCTCGGTCAAAAGTTAAGAAAAACGCGAAAAGAGAACGGGTGAAGCGTCTTTTTTTAACTGAGAATCAATATTATTATATGATGAAATGAGGCGTAGCTTTCGCGGTGGTGCTAATTCTGACCCTGCACATAGCGTTCTGGCGCAGTGAACTGCTGCCGGAGGTTCCGAGCGGAACCCTATTGACGCCTCCCTTCCCGTGCTGCCCAGACAACCCAATTATGTCAACGGTCGATAATAATAACGATGCAGTCTTTCAGGTCTTTTCTTCGCTTCGCGCTTCGCTCGTGCGCCTTGTCGCCACCATCGTGCCATCTAGGGAAATTGAAGACATAGTGCAGGAGACCTATATCCGCGTGAGTCAGGTGGAGAGTCCATCGCAAATACGCTGTCAGCGATCTTTTATGTTGAAGGTGGCCCGCAACCTCGCGTTTGATTACGTGAAAAAGGCCGAAACCCGCTTGGTCAGCAATGTAGACAATTCCGAACTTCAATCGCTACAGGATGAACTTGGTTTTAGCGATACGGATGAAACTTATACCCAGGTCGTTGCAGATCGGGAATTTAGCCGCTTTTGTGAGGCGGTGAAGCAATTGCCGGAACAGTGCAGAAAAGTATTCGTATTGAAAAAAGTGTATGGCTATACCCAGAAGGAAATCGCGGAACATTTGGATTTGAGCGAGAGCACAGTAGAAAAGCATATTGCTACTGGCATAAAACAATGTACGCAATATATGTTCGCGTTGGAGGAATAGGGATGGCTTCCATACCCCTCGCATTTTGGGTGAGACCGAACCATGGGTGACATTTTAAAGTTTGCCAGACGCAGGTCGAACCGCAACGATGAAATCCTTGAGCAGTCCAGCTTGTGGATCGCGAAGCTTAGCCGCGGATTAACAAGTGAGGAAACCGAGCAATTACAAGAGTGGTTGCGAGATCAACAGTGTCGTGACGTGCTGTTTAAAATGGCGAAAATCTGGGACCGGATGGATGCTCTTCAGGGATTAACGGACGTTTTTCCAATTCCCGAAAAAATTATCCCTAACGCAGCTGTTAATAACAGAGATGCCACGAATAGAGCGCTCGCCGCTAAACAGTCATCGCTGTATAACAGAACCTGCCTCAGCACCTACGTCCTCTCAGCTGCCGTGGCCGCGATGGTCATGGTGATTGTCGGCTGCGTTTTTATTTTGGGCACGAATAAGCCAGATATAACCTTCAGCCAGACGTTCACGACCACCAGGGGGCAGACCTCTTCCATCTATTTAAACGATGGTTCGAATTTGATTCTGAATACCAATGGCCGGGTCCACGTCCGTTTTTCGGCCGAGGAAAGGCTGCTGCGACTTGAGCAGGGGGAGTTAAGCATCCAGGTTGCCCACGATGTGTCTCGACCATTAAGTGTTGTTACCGGGCAAGGTGTGGTGCAAGCGGTTGGCACCGCGTTCAATGTCAGGTTGCACGACAATCAAGAGGTGGAAGTCCTCGTTACCGAAGGAGCCGTCAGAGTCAGAGAGTCACTGAACGCCCGGGATGGGCCGATTGGCCGGCTGCCCGAGACCGCTATGAAGGTCAGCAAGGGTGAGAAGGTCACACTGAGTCGCCGCAAGGAAGTCGCCGTTAAATTGGAAGATGCCGATCTCGCTGTTGCCTTGGGATGGCGTCAGGGCAACCTTATTTTTCGCGGTGAAACGCTTGAGCAGGCGCTGGCAGAAGTGTCGCGCTACACCGACATCCAGTTTGAGATAGCAGACGATGATCTACGCAACAAGCAGATCGCGGGGCTGTTCAAAATCGGTGATATCCGGGGGTTGCTGTCTGCGTTGGATAAGAACTTCCAGATCCGGTCTGAATGGGTCAGTGATCACAAAATTGTGTTAAGCGCTAATTAACGTGCGGGTGATGCCAAATTTCGTATGGCGGAAAAACCAATCTCGTTCGTCTTTACCTCCAGCAAACAAAGTGTTTGCTAGTGGGGTAAAGAGAGAGACGATGATTCGGTCGATCACCTGTGCAGCAATTCTGTGCGTAAGCGCAGATGTGTGGGCGAATTCCATCCGACCCGATCGATCCATATCTTTCAATATTCCTCAGCAGCGAGCTGATATTTCACTCACCACGTTTGCCGAGCGGGCCAATATCACCCTGATCTTTCCTTTCGATGCCGCGAGGGAAGTGACGGCAAACGCATTGGTCGGCGACTACACGGTCCAGCAAGCGCTTGAAGCCTTGCTTGCCAACACGTCGTTGGTGGTGCACATAGGTGAGGATGGTCAGCTGTCAATTAGTCGTAGTGAACTGACAGAGGATACTGATTCTGTGGATAAAAAAAATAAATTGAGTAGTGCGATCATTGGAGTGATATCCACCGTGGCTGCGTCGCAGGCACTAGCCCAGCAACAGATTGTTGAAGAAGTGCTGGTAACGGGCATTCGCGGAAGTTTGCAGCGGTCGATGGATGTCAAGCGCGATAACGCGGGCGTTGTCGATGCGATTTCAGCCGAAGATATCGGCAAGTTTCCAGACACCAATTTGGCGGAATCCCTGCAAAGAATTTCCGGTGTTTCCATTGACCGCAGCGGCGGTGAAGGCCAATTGATTACCGTACGCGGATTTGGGCCGGAATTTAATACGGTGCTGTTAAATGGACGCCAGGTCGCTACCGAGAACACCTCCAGGGCATTCAGTTTTGACACCGTCGCATCCGAATTGGTCAGCGGCCTACAAGTCCATAAAACCTCCACCGCAACCATGCAGTCCGGTGGTATCGGCTCAACCATCAACGTGCAAACAGCCCGACCATTTGACAGTTACGGTTTAAATGTGGCCGGCAGTATCAAAGGGATTTATGACGAGAACAGTGAAAAAACAGGGCCTCAAGCTTCGGTATTGGTCAGCAACACGTTTGCGGATGACACTTTCGGCGCTTTGCTTTCGCTGTCTTATCAACGAAGAAACACGCGGTTGGATCGCGCTCAGATCGACGGCTGGTTGGAGAACGTCGGCATCCCCGTTGAAGAGTTAAACGGCGGTGCCGGCGTGCCAGAAGGCACAACCGTATTCATACCACGCAACTACAATTACATTGTTAATTTTGAGGAGCGAGAACGCACCAACGCTTCACTTGTTTTGCAATTTGCACCAAACGAAGATCTGACCATAACGACAGATTTTGTCTATTCGGACTTCGACATCCAATCCTGGGCACCCGCCTATGGAAATTGGTTTACCGGGCCTAATACCACGGACGTGAGAACCGATGAAAACGGCACGGTAATCGATATCTCGCAGGAAGTCGGTCTGGCGACGGATCTGCAGATAAAACGTTTTGATCGTTTGACTGAAACAAGCCTGATCGGCTTGAACGCCGACTGGGACGTTAACAGCAATTTGAACGTGGCGTTTGACTTCAGCTACTCACAGGCAGAACGTGAACCGAATAACGGCTACGAAGACGCTCTGTCGATTGTCGGCTATGCCAACCGCGCTCGTTTTATTAACGACGGCGCCGACCTGCCTTATTTCACTGAGTTTACTGAGGCAAACCCCAATATTTATTCCGGCCAGCAGGAAATTGAAGGCGTGGCCTATCGCGACCCGAGCGATCCACTCTACCAGCCACCAGACGGCGTCGGCGACTTCTGGGACCCCAACAACACGAAACCCAACGTCCAAATCTTACGCGGCTGGGCGGTTGACGACGAAGTGACTCAATTCAAAATTGACGGCGCGTGGAGCGAAGACAGCTCGAGTGGCCTGGTAGCAGCCAAATTCGGCATGCAGTTCAGTAACGAGACCAAGGACATGCAGCGCTGGGAAAACGAGGACGGAGTGCATGCGACAATCGCGGGCTACCCCGATATCCCACCCATCAGCAACGATATGCAATGGCTTTTCGATGCGGGCAGTGACTTTTTAAGCGACGCCAGCGGCTCAGGCCGTATGCCTACGTCTTGGTTAATACATGACGATGTAGCGTTACAAAATTACCTTGAGCAATATTACGTCGATAATTTTGATGCGGTCGTAGAAAATCAGAATTTGAGCAATCCCGCTCCGATATTGAATTACGACGCGCGTCGACTGAATGATTCATTCGAAGTAACCGAGAAAACTCTGGCCTTCTATTTGGAGCTAGATTTTGCTGGGGAACTCGCTGGTCTGCCCGTTACCGCAACTGCTGGTGTTCGTATTGAGGAGACAGACACTGAGGTCTCAGGAACCGAAAGTACGGTACTCAGCTTGGAAGCTGTAGACGCTACCGAAATGAAGGTGAATTATGGAGATGCCAACCCCATCCGCGAAAAAGACAGCTACGGGAACATACTACCTAGTATGAGCGCCAGCCTAGAGGTGATGGACGATATGCTGGTGCGTGTCGCGGCATCCAAAACCCTGACT
>JAEZGT010000255.1 GCA_023416875.1 Pseudomonadota bacterium | reverse complement strand
GAGGCGCTGACACAGCTTTTGCGTGGAACCGACCTCCTCTGGCGGTTTATCAACACGGGTACAGTGGCGGTCACCTCGAAACCGGTACCGCCGCCGCAAACGGCCGCCATGGTGGAGCCACAGCAGGAAGTGCAGGCAGAACAGGGGGTGACGGTGCTGACAGATGTGATGGTCATCGGCGAGCAACCCTGGTGGAACGATGGTGGTGGTGGCACCGTGGTGGGTTTCCCCAAACCGCTGCTGGAGACTCCCCGGTCGGTGTCTTTTATCAACGGTGATGCCATCGATTTATTCAGCCTGAGCGTGGTGGAAGATTTGTTGCGCGTAGTACCGGGGGTTTTTACCACCACGCGTTTTGGTGTGCAGGGCTCGGTGGATATTCGCAATATCGCTGCAGACACTTATTTTCGCGGTATGAAACGCCTGACGCTGCAGGGTCACGGTCGCAGTGTGATGGCGGCCATGGATTCCATCGAAGTGGTTGGCGGCCCCGCCTCACCGCTGCATGGCATCGGCAAAATCGGCGGTTATGTGAATGTGGTGCCCAAATCGGGCCGCTCGCGCACTGGCCAATATATGCCGGAGGCAGCGGGTTTTTCCCAATTGATCGTCGGTGAGTATCAGCGGCGGGAAGTGTCTTTTGGCATAGGCGGACCGGTGACGTTTGAATCTCTGGAGAGTCCCGGCGGTTATTACCTGTACGGCTTGTTGGAGGATTCCGATTCCTATGCGGAGGGCGTGCCGGTCAAACAAAAAGTGCTGCAGGCCGCCGCCAGCTTCGACGATGTCGCCGGACCTCTCCGTCTGGAAACCGGATTGAATTTCCAGGAGTCCCGCACTGCGGGCGCGCTCACCGGTCGTCTTACCCAAGATTTGGTGAGCGAAGGGCGTTATATCGGCGGTTCGCCGCTGGTGAATCTGGATCGCAACGGCGACGGCACCATCGGTTATCTCGAAATGCACCAAGCCTCGCCAGCTGTAGGTGCTCTCACTGCGGCCAACCAGCCGTTGCAGCAGACGTTTCCCTGGCCTACTGATGTCGAGGGTAAGCCCTTGGGCAATCTGCGTCAGTTTGCGGGTGTAAATGGCATCCCGCAGGCGCTCTACGATTATCTTCAGGCTAACCCCGAGGCCGATCCCACCGGCGCTCTGCGCGCCCAGGGTGTCGGCGGGCCTCAGCCGATGTCCGGTAATGTGCCGATCGGCATGGCGCTCGATCCCCGCACTGTGTCGATCAACACCTATAACCCGCGCCGCAGCGCTGCTTTTGAGCGCGATCTGGAGGCGGATTTTCTGACCCTGTTTGCCGACCTGGTATACGACCGCAACCCCGATTTCACCGTAAAAAATCAATTGTTTTACGACAGCATGGACCAGTACAAAAGCTCCAATCAGCCGTTCAGTCAGATTCAGAACGTGAAAGTGTTGGAGGATAAATTCACGGTGACCAAGCGCGCACAGGGTCTGCCGGATTGGGTGCAGATGAATCAGGCGCTGTCCCTTAATGCGCGCTATACGATTTCCAAAGGCAATATTACCTATGCCGATTACGGCAACCATCGCACCGACGCCACCTCGGATCTGTGGAATCGCGAAACCGCAGGCATGACTCCCAACACCACTTTCATCAGTGCCAATGAGGATGCCAGTCTGAATGGCTTGCCGTGGGTGCTGGACTATCGAACGGAATTTTCCGAAATCGGTGCTGGATTTTTATTTGATGTGGATTTATGGGGGAGCCGAACCAATATTGTCGCCGGTGCGCGCTATGACCTCTCCGCCGCGCGCAACGTCGATTATGCCGGCCGCTTTGAGCCCAATGCGGGAACGTCGGAAAATCCGGGCAAATATCTGCACACCGATAAAGTCGCCAGCGCAAAAGACAGCGGCAGTTCCTGGTCGGTGAGTGTCTCCCAGCAAATACCCTGGGGCTTGCGCCCCTACGGCACCATGGCGCGCTCAGCGATTATTCTCGACGGCAACAATAATTCGCTGACCAATATCGTGATCGACTCCGGACATCTCGGAGCGGCGGAGCTCAAAGAATTAGGCATTAAAGGCAGCTGGCTCGGTGGCGCGCTCAATCTCACCACATCCGTTTATGAGCAGGGAAGGGTGAATGTCAGCAATGCCGATGATCCCACGGTCATCAACGCCTACGCCTCGGCCACCACGACGCGGGGATGGCAGACGGAAATCAAATGGGCGGCGCGGCGCGATTTATTTTTGAGTCTCTACGCGTTGCGTCAGACAACGCGTTTTACCCCGAATATCGGCGGCGCGATTCAGGTGGATGCGCGCGCGGTGGGATTTATCGACGTTTACGATGAAGCGGGCAATCTGGTCTATCCGGCGGAAGCATTTTTGTACGGCGGTCGAGTGCGCATTCAATTGCCGGACAATCTGCCCGCGTATGAGCGCAAACAGGGAAATCCCCGCGACCAATTAGGTTTTACGGCGATTTACCGTTTTAATGACAATTGGGGCACCACTTTTAAAGGCAATTATTTATCCAGCACTTGCGCAGGCCGTATCTGCTTGGTGCGCCTTCCGGACAGTCTGGTTTTTGATGCGGGTTTGTTCTGGAGCAACGCCACATTTGATTTCAAACTCGATGTCACCAATATCACCGACGAACATTATTTTCGTGCACGCAATGGCGATACGCTCGGCGATGTGATTGCCCAGACAATGCCGGGTAGACAGTGGCAAGCCACCATTCGCTATAAATTTTAAAAGCGACCACAGACGCACGCCCAGCGCAAATCCCTACCTGAAAATCCCCATAGTTTTTTGTCTTTTTTATTTTTTTCGAATCTCTCCTTGGCGCAGGCTCGATCTGGTAGGGGCGCCGTTTTGGGTGGCGTCTTAGGCCTTGACTGGCGCGCTCAGTCTCGCGTGGCTGTGGCTCGTCCTTCGCAATCATTGGGGAGTTTTTATGTCCGGTTCGATTTTATTTCGTCGCAAATATGGTTTGCGCCGCATTGTCGCCGCAGCCATGGCGCTCAGCGCCGCCGCTGTTCCTTTGGCTTATATTCCCTCCGTGCTCGCACAGCAGGAGGCCGCACCTGAGGAAGGTGAAGTGGCGGATCTGAGTGACATCACCATTACGGATGATCCTCTGCGCGCGCTGTCCAGTGAGCCATCCGGGGCTTCTTTCGGTTTTGCCAAACCGCTATTGGAAACACCGCGCACTGTCACCTTTGTGAGCGAAGAACAATTGCGCTTATTCGGCGTTTCCACTGTTGAAGATTTGAGCCGTCTGGTGCCCGGCACCTACACCACCACGCGTTACGGTTTGCAGGGTGGTATCAACGTGCGCGGTGTGTCTGCGGATTTTTATTACCGCGGCGTAAAACGTCTGCAAATGCAGGGTCACGTGCGTACCGTCTTATCCGCTTACGACAACATTGAAGTGATTAAAGGGCCGCCCTCGCCGCTGTACGGTATGGGGCAAGTGGGTGGTTACGCCAACCTGGATCCAAAATCCAACCGGGCAAAAACCGGTAAATACATGACCAAAGAGCAAGGTTATTTGCAGGCTACCACTGGCAGTTACAACAAAGGTGAAATGCAATTTGGTTTGGGTATTCCGTTTGAAATCGCCGGTAAAACTGCAGGTGCGTATGTGGTGGGTCTGCTCGAAGATTCCGACACTTTTATTCGCACAGTGCCTGCACAGCAGAAATTTCTCCAAGCCACTTTGAGCGTGGATAACGTCATCGGCAATTTCCGTTTGGAAACCGGTGGCCAAATGCAGAACTCAATTACAGCCGGAGCTTATTTCACCCGTACCACGCAAGATCTGATTGACAACGATGTCTATGTCACCGGTCGTCCTCTCGCGAATCTGGATTTAAACGGCGACGGTCGCATCGGTTATGTGGAGACCTATTTGGGGTCGCCAGTGCTGGGGGATATCAGCGGGGCCAACCAGTCTCTCGATCAGCGCTTTCGCCTGGGCAACGATGCCAATGGCAACCCTCTGCTGCTCTCCAGTTTTGCCAATTCCATCGCCGGCATTCCGCAGTCCATGAAAGATTATTTAACCGATGGGCCGGGCGCTAATCTCGATTGCGCCATGGCAAATTACATGCGCAGCGATGCGGTTCCAGCGTACACCCCCGGCGGTGGCGAACTGGTGTCAAGAGAATTGCCCATCGGTTTTGTACTCGACCCGTGCACCACCGGGACGACCACTCTCTCCAACAATGATTACCGCAATAACGGCGCATACGAGCGTGAACAAAATGCCACGCAGCGCATGTTTTATTTCGATCTGATCAACGACTACAACCCGGATTTCACCATCAAGAATCAATTTTTCTACGACAGCCTGGATTCCTTTAAAGACTCCTGGCTGCCCTACGGTGAAAATCAGGAAATTCATATGTGGGAGGACAAACTCACTGTTACCAAACGCCTGCCGTCCGAAAAACTGCCGGATTGGTTGAGTGTGAATACCCTGGCTTCCATCAACTACCGCGATACCAAAGGTTGGATCCGCAGCTCCGGCGGGGACTTCGACTACCGTCAGGACATCACCTATCAAACCTACGAGGCGGATGGCAGCGGCACCGGCGGTTTTTATCCCAACACCATGTTCTGGACCCAGTTGACCAACAACAGCTACCAGACCGGCGTGCCCAACTCACGGGACAATACCTCCGAGTACACCGAGAACGGCATTGGCCTGATGTTTGATATCGACTTTTTCCGCAATACCAACCTGGTGTTGGGTGGACGCTTCGATAAAGTCCGCGCCAAGGTGACCGAGAGCCCGCTGTTCAACCCCAACGTCGGCAATACCTCACTTTCAACGCCCTCTGGTTGGGGACCGACGCCGGAATTGCTCGCGGACTACGTCGCCGGCATCGCGTGTACCGAACCGGTCGCGGGAGCCTGTCCTGGGGCTTTCCGCGCTCCTGGTACGGAAGTGAAAACCTCGGATTCCGGCACCTCAGTGAGCGCGAGCCTGTCACACAAGCTGCCCTGGGCAAGCATGACGCCTTACGCCACCTTCGCCCGCGCCACCATCACATTGGATTCCGCCAATAACATGTACTCCAGAGACACAGTTCTCGGCGGCAAGCTGGTGGGTGATGCCGAGTTGAAGGAAGTGGGTATCAAAGGCACAGCGCTGGGCCGCAAGGCGCAGTGGACCCTCGCCTGGTTTGATCAGGAGCGCACCGACGTGTCCAACCCAAGTGACCCCAGCGTCAGCTCATTCGCGACCAGTACGACCACCGAGGGTGTTGAAGCGAGCATCAACTATCAGCCCACCCGGAAATGGTTTATCGGCGCTGCGGTCACTTATCTGGATGGCCGCTACCTCAATGGCCTGACCACGGGTCAGCAGATTGATGTGACCGCCCGCGACCTGGGCTTCCAGGACATAGTTCTGCCTACAGGCGAAATCTACCCGGCGGAAGCCTTCGGTTACGGCGGTCGTACTCGCGTGCTGATCGATGACCCCAACAACGTCTACGACGAGGTTCCGGGTTCACCGAAGGTGCAGGCGTCGCTTAACACCACCTATACCCTCGGCAAGGGCTTCGGTCTGCTCGCCAATATCCAGTATTTTGAAAAGTCTTGGGCCAACCGCATCCAGACGGTCGAAATCCCCGAAGCCACCGTTTACAACGTGGGAGCCACCTGGGACAGCGCGCGGGTTCACCTGAAGCTGAACGTCTACAACCTGACGGATGAAATCTACTTCCGCGCCACCGGCGGTGGTAACTCCAACATGTTGTCAGTCATGGCGGATCGTCGTTACGAAATTTCCCTGAAGGTGGATTTCTAAATGATCGCGGTGCTTGCGCCGCGCTCTTTCCCAAACTCTCCGCCCCTGCGCGGGGAGTCTTTACCTCAAAACCGCGAAGATCTCTCCAATGGCTGGTTTAGCCATTTCTCCTGGAGGCACCTATGAAAAGTCTCGAAACGCCCTGGTCGCGCCGCCACTTCGTTAAAACCACTGGGGGTGCCGCTGCCGCCATCTATTGGCTCCCGCATGTCGGCGCGCAGGCGGCCACCACCAATACGGATCTTCTGGCGAAGTCCACAGTGGAGATCGCCCGGCTGATTGCCAACCGCGATGTGACCTCGACGGAGGTGGTGCAGGCGTGTTTTGCGCGCATCGACGCGGTGAATCCTAAGATCAATGCGGTAGTAGCCACCTGTCGCGAGCGCGCTTTGGCGGAGGCCGCTCTGGCAGATGCGCTGCTCGCCGAGGGCAAACCCCTGGGGCCATTGCACGGGGTGCCATTTACCGTAAAAGACTCCTTCGACACCGCTGGCCTAGTCACTACCGGTGGCACCCTGGGCCGCACGACTTATGTACCGGGCAAGGATGCGACCGTGGTGGCGCGAGTGCGCGCCGCCGGTGCAATTCTGCTTGGCAAAACCAACACGCCGGAATTCACCCTTGGGGGTGGCGGCAGGGGCACCGTCAATCTCGTTTACGGCGTCACCCGCAACCCTTACCACTTGGATTACCAGCCGAGCGGTTCCTCCGGCGGCGCCGGCGCCATAGTGGCGGCGGGCGGGGCGTATTTTGATATCGGGTCCGACTACGGCGGTTCCATTCGCGGCCCAGCGTTTGCCAATGGCATCGCCGGTTTGAAACCGACCCTGGGACGGCTGCCGCGCACCGGGCATATCGTCGGTTATGGCGGTCCTTTCGATTCCTTTCAGGAGACCGGCCCTATGGCGCGGCGGGTGGAAGATATAGCGCTGCTCGCCGCGATCATGAACGGGCCAGACGATTGGGATGCCGCTATGGCACCCGTCCCTTTAGGCGATCCGGCAAAAGTGGATTTCAAAAATCTGCGCGTCGCCTGGTACGACAGCAACGGCCTTATGGCACCGGCCAAGGAAGTGCAGAAATTAGTGAGACAGTGCGTCGGCTATTTCAAAAAAGCCGGCAGCAAAGTTAAAGAGGATAGGCCGCCAAAAATGGAACAGCTCGCGGAAATCCGCAGCAAATTCAACGGCGCCGATGGTCGCGAACATATCCGCCGCCTGCTGAAACTGCATGGCACCACCCAGGCATCACCAGGGTTGCGCACAGATGGCGATATTGTCACCAGCGCCGAATTCACCCGTCTGTGCGAAGAAATGGACGCGATCAAAAGCGAACAGCTCGCCTGGTTCGAGCAATACGATTTGATCGTCTGCCCCGCCAGCCAGCGCGCGCCCATTCCCCTTGATCACCCGCTGTTGCCACCGGAGCAGCGCGCCAAAGCCAGTTACACCAGCCAATACAACACCACCGGCTGGCCCGCGGGCGTCGTGCGCGCCGGCACCTCCAAACACGCCCCTGGGTTGCCGCTCGGTATCCAACTCGTCGCCCAACCCTGGCGCGATGACGTGGTGATCGCGGCTATGGATCTGGTGGAACAACACACCGGCGGCTGGGCGCCACCGCCGCTCGTGGGGTGAAGGTTTTCCATCATTAACCACCGTCATACCCGCGTTTAATCATTTTAATTATCAGTAGCTGAGGCTATCGCCAATGAAATTACACCTCGCCTTAATCGCGCCGATTGTTGCGGCACTTGTGAGTTTTCAAATTGTGCAAGCGGCCACCCTCGATCTGCAAACCGCCACCATTTTGGATTTGCAAAAAGCCTATGACGAAGGCCTCACTGCGGAAAAAGTGGTGTCCGTTTATTTAGAGCGCATCGCGGCTTACGATCAAAAAGGACCGAAACTTAATTCGATCATCGCGATAAATGAAAATGCTCTCGCAGTCGCGCGCGAGCTGGATGCGGAGCGCAAAAGCAAAGGGCCGCGTTCGCTTTTGCACGGCGTGCCGATTCTCGTAAAAGATAATTTTGATACCTACGATATGCCCACCACCGGAGCCTCTAAAGCGCTGGCGGGTTCCACGCCCATGTACGATGCTTTTACGATTAAAAAGCTGAGAGCGGCCGGTGCAATTATTCTGGCAAAAACCAATTTGGATGAATTTGCACGCGGTGGCACCGGCACCAGTTCCCTCGGTGGCCAGACGTTAAATCCCTACAATCTGAAAAAAATTCCCGGCGGTTCCAGCGCCGGTTCCGGTGCGGGCATTGCGGCTTTGTTTGGCCAGGTGGGCTTGGGCACGGAAACCGGCTCTTCCATTCGCCAGCCTTCGGCAAAAAATAATCTCGTCGGTTTTTCGCCCTCTCAAGGGTTGGTCAGTCGCCAAGGCATTATTCCGATTTCCATTACTTACGACCGCGCCGGCCCCATGGCTCGCAGTGTCACCGATGCCGCCATTACCATGAGCATTATGGCCGGCACAGACGCGGCCGATTTATTTACGCTCAACAGCCTCGGTCATGCGCCGAAAGACAATTACCTATCCGCGCTGCAAAAAGATGGCTTGAAAGGTGCGCGCATAGGCGTATTGCGGGATTTGTTCGGCAAGGAAAAAGCGGATCAGCCTGCGGTGGACATCATCAATGCCGCCATCGCGAAATTAAAAGAGCAGGGCGCGACGGTGATTGATCCACTCGATCCGGGTGTGGATTTATGGGCAACTCTGCGCGATACCAACGCTGGCACTGGCGAATATAAACAAGCCATCAACGCCTATTTCGCCGCGCGCGGCGCTGCCACGCCGGTAAAAAATCTGAGCGAATTAATTGCCTCCGGTGGTTATCTCGGTCGTTTGAAAGAACGCTATAAAGAATCTGATGCGGTGGATGAAATGACCTTTAACGCGGACTACATCGGCCGCTATAAAGGTAAACAGGTAATCCAACAGCGCATGATGGATTTGATGAAGCAGTGGCAGTTGGATGCGGTGGTGTATCCGTTTGAAACCAAACCGGCAAAAACCATTGAGGAAGCCGCACCCAACAAAGGTGAAACCGTGGTCAATGATCCCTTCGACAACCGCGTCCCCGGCGGCGGCAACCGTCTCAGCACCGTCTCCGGTCTGCCCACCATTGTGGTGCCCGCCGGTTTCAATAAAGACGGCGTCGGCGTCGCCCTGGAAATTCTCGGCAAACTCTACGACGAAGCCACCGTGATCCGCCTGGCCTACGCCTACGAACAGGCGGCACCCAATCGAAAACTGCCCAAAACCACACCCTTATTAGGTATTGAGAAAATTGAGTATTGAGTTGTAAAAGCGGCGCTGCCATGGGGCGCCGTTTCCTTCCCTTCCTTTCACCAGCTCCGCACCCCTTCTTTGCCTCATTACGCCCTTCATCAAACCGAACGTTCTGGCACTGCGAAGCAGGCTGAAAAAGCGGAATACATTATAAAAATCAACAATTACGTAATTTTGCGTAGAGGTTTTCCTCCTTTGGAGCGGCATAATCTCGCCGCGAGATAGGCGTTAAGATCGGCTGCATCCGTTTAAATAACGAGTTATTGATAGGGCCTGGAAAGGCCTCCTCTCAGACCGATTTAACACTTTTCTCCTACGCGTAAGTTGCAAGTAACAGGACCATCAAGCCGGTCGCGGCATCGGAGGAATAATAATGAAGCTTATCAACTTGATCTTACTCAGCGGGCTAGTGTTAGGTGGGTGCGGCGGAAACAA
This sequence comes from Pseudomonadota bacterium, assembly GCA_023416875.1. Taxonomy (GTDB): domain Bacteria; phylum Pseudomonadota; class Gammaproteobacteria; order Pseudomonadales; family Cellvibrionaceae; genus UBA5868. The sequence goes on along the minus strand of JAEZGT010000255.1, from coordinate 2,052 downwards.
GGATCCGATTGACGACGAAGACGACACCACCACTGAACCACCTAAAGTCGACTACAGCGAACTCCAAACTACACCACAAACGGACGCAGCCTTAATTCTGGCGCCAGAGTCGCTTCTTGATAGCCATATTAAAAATGGTATCCGTCTGCAATTGGTCTCCAGCTATCCTCCGCCGGGGGCGGGCGGCGGATTCAGCAGCTCGGGCATTTGGTTTAGCAGCTCCAGCAATTCCAGCAGTTCTAGCAGTTCCAGCAGCTCCGGCGGTTCCAATGGCTCCAACAGCTCCAGCGGTTCCAATGGCTCCAACAGTTCCAGCGGCGGCATAGGGGAGCCGACAGGTCCGGGATATACCGATACCAATGTTCATGTGGTTGGAGTCGATGAAGCGGATTACGCGAAATACGACGGGCGTCACTGGTATGTCGCCACGCGTCCGGAATATCGCGATTATTTCATCGCGGATGAACCGGGAATTCAAATTGCCGCAACCGATCCGGCCACCGCCAGCTTGGAAGTGGTAGGGCATGTCACCTTGGAGCCCGAGTGGGGCACCATCAATGAAATGTATTTGGTGCAAGATGATGGCGACACCACGCATTTGGCGGTGATACGCAAACAACCGGGTTATAGGGTGATTTCGTCATCTGGCGGCTTTTGGGGTTCCACCGGCTCCACCAGTTCCACTGGCTCCACAGGTTCTACCAGTTCCAGTTCATCCAGTACCTCCAGATCAGGCGAATTCGTCACCTTCGCCGCTGTTGCGGCCTCATCCGCAGCTTCAACTTCAGCATCTTCATCGTCGTCTGCATTTTCTTCATCCAGTTCATCATCGGGCAGCTTTCCTTATCCAGATTATTACTATCAGGTGAAAAAGGGCCAGATCAGGATACAGTTGATTGATGTGGAGAACCCTGCCGAGCCAGAGCAGGACTGGGCGATCACTATGGACGGCGAATTTATTGACAGTCGTCGCATCGGTGACATGTTGTACTTGGTCACACGCTTCGATCCCTGGGTTCCGGGTCTGCAGCCGCATTATTTAGATAGCGGCGCTGCTGCCAATGAGCAGATTCTGGCAAACACACCGGTGACGGATTTGCTGCCCCATTATGATCTCGGCGACGGCAAAAAGCCTTTGTCTACTAACTGTTATATCCAAGCAAGCGTGAACCAGCAGATGGGGAATTCCGAAATTCTCAATATCACGGCCATCGATTTGAAGAATCAGAAACTGATTGGCAGTCAGTGCATGAACGGGTCGGCCGACACGCTCAGTATGTCACTGGAATCGCTTTACCTCACGGGGACTGTTTATTTTGGTGATACCAAAACCGTTATTCACAAATTTTCTCTGAGTGAGGACGGACCCGCATATGAAGCATCAGGCAGAGTAGAGGGTCATATTCTTGGTGGTAGCGACCCTGCGTTCCGCCTACATGAACATGAGGGAGATTTGCGGATCGTTACCACTACGTGGGCCGCTGGTCCGGTTCACCAGTTATTTATCCTGAGTCAATCAGGCAATGAACTCGACGTGGTGGCACAGCTGCCCAACAGCGCGCAGCCGGCGCCGATTGGCAAACCTGGGGAAGATATTTATTCCGTGCGTTTTGAAGCCGAGCGGGCTTATATCGTGACCTTCCGCAATACCGACCCTTTGTATGCGATTGATCTCAGCGACAGACTAGCGCCAAAAATATTAGGTGAGCTGGAAATTCCTGGTTTTGCCACTTATATGCACCCGCTTAACAGCCGCTATTTGTTTACTTTTGGCCGAAATACTGATGAGTCCGGAAGAATCACAGGTTTAAAGGCTGAGCTGATTGATGTGGCAGATGGCACGCCCAAAACCGTTAGCACCCTCTTGCTCGGTGGCAGAGACACGGATAGCGAAGCACTCAATAATCTGAAGGCGCTCAGTCTGCTTGAAGTGAGTGAGAATGAATGGCGGATTGCTTTGCCCATCAACTATTACGAGCCCGCTGAAGGTTTTTATCATGGCCCCTGGCAATACAATGGGTTGCAATTGTTATCCGCTACCGGTTTGGCAGG
>JAEZGT010000249.1 GCA_023416875.1 Pseudomonadota bacterium | reverse complement strand
ATTTCTACCCGGCCGACCTGCTTCATCCGCTTTTTGCCCGCCTTTTGCTTCTCAAGCAGCTTCTTCTTTCGCGTTACGTCACCGCCATAACATTTGGCGGTCACATTTTTACGCAACGCTTTCACTGTGGTACGGGCAATAATTTGTCCGCCTATAGCTGCCTGAATTGCGACATCAAACATTTGACGCGGGATGAGGTCTTTCATCTTTTCCGTTAAGGCTCGACCTTTATAGTGGGCGGTTTCTCGGTGAACAATCAGCGCCAAAGCATCCACTTTTTCGCCATTAATCAACACATCCAAGCGCACAAGATTGGCGCTTTGAAACCGCAAAAAGCTGTAATCCAATGATGCGTAACCGCGGCTGACAGATTTTAATTTATCGAAGAAATCCAGTACCACTTCGTTCATAGGCAGCTCGTATACGACCGAGACCTGATGTCCGAGGTATTGAATATCTTTCTGAACGCCGCGCTTGTCGATGCACAAAGTAATAACCGAACCAAGATATTCTTGCGGAACCAGAATATTCGCTTGCACGATCGGTTCCCGCATATCCGAGATAGTGCCAACCTCTGGAAGTTTGGAGGGGTTGTCGACGTAAACGGTTTCACCGTCGTTTTTCACTACTTCGAATACCACTGTCGGCGCAGTGGTGATCAAGTCCAAATTGTATTCCCGCTCCAAACGCTCTTGGATAATTTCCATGTGGAGCATTCCGAGAAAACCGCAGCGGAAACCAAATCCTAATGCATCGGAACTCTCTGGCTCATAGAAAAGAGACGCGTCATTGAGCGTCAATTTTGCTAAAGCGTCGCGGAAGCTTTCATAATCATCAGCGCTTACCGGAAACAGGCCGGCATAGACCTGTGGTTTAACACGTTTAAAACCGGGCAGAGCAGCGGTATCCGCAGTATTCGCGTGAGTGATGGTATCCCCCACCGGCGCACCGTGAATATCTTTAATACCCGCCACGACAAAACCCACTTCTCCAGCTTTCAATTCTGCCAGTTCCTGACGCTTCGGATTAAATACGCCGACGCTGTCCACGAGATGGGCCTTGCCAATAGTTTTGGAAATAATTTTGTCCTTGACTTTGAGCGTGCCGTTTTTAACTCGGACGAGAGAAACAACCCCCAAATAATTGTCAAACCATGAATCGATAATCAATGCTTGAAGTGGTCCGTTGATATCGCCCTCCGGTGGCGGAATCGACGCGACCAAGCGCTCTAGAACATCCTCAATGCCTATGCCGGACTTAGCGCTACAACGCACCGCATCTGTGGCATCCAAACCGATAATTTCTTCGATTTCCTCAGCCACTCGTTCGGGGTCCGCCTGCGGCAGATCCATTTTGTTCAGGATTGGAATGACTTCCAACCCTTGATCGATTGCCGTGTAACAATTGGCCACGGATTGGGCCTCGACGCCTTGAGCAGCGTCCACTACCAGAAGCGCGCCTTCACAAGCGGCAAGGGAACGGGAAACCTCGTAACTGAAGTCCACGTGCCCAGGAGTATCAATGAAGTTTAACTGATAAGTTTTCTTGTCTTTCGACGTGTAAAAAAGGGTTACGCTGTGCGCTTTGATGGTAATGCCGCGCTCGCGCTCCAAATCCATCGAATCCAAAACCTGCGCCTCCATTTCACGATCAGCCAATCCGCCGCAAACCTGAATAAAACGGTCTGCCAAAGTGGATTTGCCGTGATCGATGTGAGCAATGATGGAGAAGTTGCGGATGTGGCTGAGGTCGGACACTGAACTGATAACCCGTTGATTCCAAATGGATTTTTCCACCCAAACACAAGCACAGGGCGAATGGTTGCGCAAGTCTACAGTATTTGCCCTATACACGCCACGGATGAACTATCCGCTTGCAGAGGACTAAAACAGCGCTTGGAGACTACGGAATATGAGGAATACGGCGGATAAGCACTGGCTCAAAGAAGCTTGTGCGAAAATAACGTTTTGTTAATAAGCGATTAAACGCGATGCCGGCAGCTAAACCAGCCACACACATAATAAACGTCCAGAAACTGGCGAATTGAAACAACTCTGCCAAAACAATGCTGAACATCAATAAAAAAAGCGGCAGCCCATATGCAATTAGTGAGGCAGCAACAAGGGCACCTTCTTCTATGCCAATCTCAACCTGATCCCCCTCCCGAACGTTTTCGAAACTGGAATTAAGAGAAAGCCGGAGATGCGTGTTTGTTCCGGTAAGTTGATTAAGAAGCCTCTGACCGCATCCTTTCCGGGCTTGGCACGTTCCACAAACCGACTGCCGCATGGTCTCAACCCATGCATCGTCGCCATCCAACCGTACAATCCTCCCAGTTTCGGTGAGCATACTATCGCGGTTCACCCGACGAGGTTACGGCCGTGACCACCTGTTGTGCGGTGGTAAAGGGCACTTCTCCGACCAAGATCACCCCAATCGAATGGGGAAATGCGGGTACGACGGACATGAGCGCAGTTGTTGCGCCTCGCCGCGCCATTCCCTGCTTAAAGGCGGAAGGATCGGCTAAGGGTTTTATAAAAAGAGTGAAAGACGCAATGCCATCCGTGTATGTCAAGACATCACCTTCGTTGTCACTGCTGATGTGGGACACTACAAAACCCGGAGGAAGCCAACCTGCGCGCCAAATCGATTTGCCCGGTGGAAGTTTTGTACAAGGTACATTTGCACCATCAAGCCGCGCATGTTGGGCTCCGGTCGGAGAGATCGCACCGGGCTCAATACCTGTGCCGACTTCAAGGTCCGTAAACTGAAACCGCTCGATCGCACCTTTATTGGAGACCGTTATCAGGGACATAAGCGGCAAACCGGACACCCGATCAACCGCCAAGGTCATACCGTAGCGATATTCATCCTTGGGCACCGCTTGTACCACCTCAGCTTCGCGACCCGCTATACGCTCCCGACCACGTATATAAAAGTGGTAACTTTGAGAGAGACTAACAGCACCGCCAGCTTGAGGAATCAAACCTCCTCGCAGCAGAAAACCACCTGTCGATACACAGTCCTGCTCGCGTCCGCCACGAAGAAATTCGCGCTCTACTCCGTTCAAATGGGTAATTCGTTCATATTCAACGCCGTCCTGAACGAGATGAACGATTTCCAGCGTCTCCAGGGTGGTACCAAACTCGTAAGTGAACCGGCCGCGATAATTTTGCTCTTGCAATGCCCGCGACGCGTTTTCCAATAATTGGTCCACTGAGCTAAGCGGTGCAGAATCCTGGGCAGAAGCAAAACAGGGAATTAAGGGGGCAAGTGAAATTACGGCTAACGCCACCGCCTTGGCGACAAATTTCATAACAGGTAGCAACCAACGGTTAGGCATTAGCCAAAAATCAACCAAACACAAAAATCGAATTATTTAGCGGAGAAATCCAATTGCATTTTGTGAACGCGAGCAAACGGCATTATACCTAGACCGCCGTGAGCGCTGGCGCGCTCGGCGTGCTGAATCAGCAGTCGATTGAGCATTTCCTGAGTTTCATAATCGGTGATATCGTCCATGTAAATCCCGCCCAACGACCGCGATTCAACACTCGATGTTGATACTCCGCTCCCAGAAGCTAGGCTCACGTTACGGGCTTCCGGCATAGGCAATTCGAAACCTACCGGCGCATGAGCAACAGCTTGGAATTGTGCCGGTGTGGAAGCAGTTTGAACCGAAGTCCCCGCAAAAGCACCTGCGGAATTTTGCATATCACCATTTCGGCTCGAACCCAAGTAATTGAAACCCATGACCAAGGTCGCAGCAAAGGAAGCAGCTATTGCGGTCTTGCCTACCATATCACGCAGTGCTCTGTTCGCTGGAGCGCGCACTGTTCCATTTACGGAAGCGTCTGCGTTTTCATGATTTAGAGAGTTTGAAATTGAGGAGACTAAAGTGCCTGGATTGGTGAGGTTACCGCTCAGCTCTTTACGCATCACAGATCCAATCATATGGTATCGACGCCAGCGCTCCAGAACCTCTGGATTATTCTCCATATTTTTTAGAACCCGCCGCATTTCAAGTTCGCTGGCCTCATTGTCGACCATAGCGGACAAGGATTCGAACAGATGATCAGAAGAGTTCAAGGTCATTTTTTGGCATCCGAAATAATTCTTGATAGTAAGTTACGTATAATTCCCAACACTGCCGTCAGCTCATCAGCGGCGCTATATGTCGGTCAACTGCTTCTCGAGCTCGGAAAATACGAGACCGCACGGTCCCGACCGGGCAATCCATGACTTCAGCAATCTCCTCGTAACTCATCCCCTCCATCTCTCTTAATGTTAGCGCAGTACGCAGATCTTCCGGCAGCGACTGGATAGCCTTATAGACCACCTGCTCGAGCTGATCTTTCATTAGCTCATGTTCAGGCGAGGTGATATCTCTCAAGCCATCCGCGCCACTAAGAAATTCCGCATCATCAATATCAACGTCAGTCGCTGGCGGTCGACGGCCTCTAGATACTAAATGGTTCTTTGCAGTGTTCACCGCAATGCGGTAGATCCAAGTATAAAACGCACTATCACCTCGGAAGTTACCCAAGGCTCGATAGGCCTTTATAAAAGCTTCTTGCGCAACGTCGTGAACCTCTGCCGAGTCGCGCACAAAGCGGCTGATAATGGCGATGATCTTATGCTGATACTTGAGAACCAACAAATCAAATGCGCGCTTATCCCCTTGCTGAACACGCGCGACGAGCTTCTCGTCTGTGTCCTGCGCAGGCGGGTTTAGCATTCCGGTATCCCCAATCTTGAATTCAATGATCTTCGCAGAGTTTGGTTGCGGCATCGTGTCACCTTATTACGGCTTGAAAGCCGACTTTTATGATCGTGAACCTACAGTAGGTCGTATAGGACCTAACCCGATACGCCAGTAGACAGACACCGAAACGCAAAAGTTCAACAGGGCTGATCACGCTGCAAAGCGATGGCGTAGAATAGCAACAAAATCTCCGCAAGCAAGGAACATTCGTGGCGCAACAAACAGATACCTTTTACAGCGATGTCCTCGTTATCGGCAGCGGCGCAGCGGGACTTACTCTCGCCCTCTCCCTTGCCGATTCCGCCAAAATCACAGTCTTGAGCAAAGGGACCTTCACCTTCGGTTCGACCTGGTACGCACAAGGCGGTATAGCCGCAGTGCTGGATACCACGGATTCCATTGAGTCGCACGTCACAGACACCTTGAATGCCGGGGGGGGACTTTGTCATAAAGATGTCGTGGAATTCACCGTGAAAAACAGCAAGGCCGCTATTGACTGGCTGGTCACCCTAGGGGTTGGCTTTACGCGCAGTCAGGGCTCAGAGGAATTTCACCTCACCCGTGAGGGCGGACACAGCCACCGGCGAATCATTCACAGCGCCGACGCCACTGGTAAAGCGGTACACACCACGCTGCTTGAGCAGGCGCAGACCCACCCGAACATCACCCTGATCGAATATGCGATCGCCTTGGACCTCATTCGCCAGCCGGACCCCACGAGCCGCAAGATGCGCTGCGTTGGTGCTTATGTCTTTAATCGCTCTCTTGACCGGGTAGAGTGCTACACCGCCAAGGCCGTGATACTCGCGACCGGCGGCGCCAGTAAGGTCTACCTTTATAGCAGCAACCCCGATAGCGCCAGCGGTGATGGCATCGCTATGGCGTGGAGGGCTGGGTGCCGAGTATCTAACATGGAGTTCAACCAGTTTCACCCAACCTGCTTATACCATCCACAAGCTAAGTCTTTCCTAATCACCGAAGCGCTACGAGGCGAAGGAGCGGTACTGAAGCTGCCGAGCGGCGAGCGCTTTATGCCCAAGTTTCATGAACTCGCGGAACTCGCCCCCCGAGACGTAGTAGCCCGCGCCATAGATCATGAGATGAAACGCCTGGGCAGTGACTGCGTTTATCTCGATATCAGCCATAAACCGAAGGATTTTATCGTCCAGCACTTCCCCACGGTCTATGAAAACTGCCTGCAATTCGGCATCGACATCAGCCGTGAACCTATTCCCGTGGTGCCTGCCGCGCATTACACCTGCGGCGGCGTTGCCGTCAACACCAATGGCGAGACCGATCTTAAGAACCTCTATGCAATTGGTGAAACGTCATTTACAGGCCTGCACGGCGCCAACCGGATGGCTAGCAACTCTCTTTTAGAATGCATCGTGTTTGCGCAATCCGCCGCGCAGAAAATCCGTGAAACTCTTGCCCACACTCCCCCGCCCGCTCCGACCAAGAGCTGGGATGAATCCCGAGTCACCGACTCCGATGAGGATGTGGTGATTTCCCACAACTGGGATGAACTGCGCCGTTTTATGTGGGACTACGTTGGCATAGTGCGCACACATAAAAGACTTGAGCGGGCAAAACACAGAATTGAGCTCTTACAACAGGAAATTCACGAGTATTACGCCAACTATAAGGTCAGCAGCGATTTGATCGAGTTGCGCAACTTGGCGATGGTCGCGGAATTGATCATCCGGTCTGCGATGCAGCGCAAAGAAAGTCGGGGACTGCATTTCTCCCTGGACTATCCAGAGACAGCGCCTCTGGCCATGGATACCGTTCTGGTACCCGGAAACTTCGCCGACCAAAACGTTATGGTTACCAATTGACCAGAACAAAATGGGACGTAAAGCCCCTTTCAAAAACACAAAATTTGACTGAATTTTTTATTGACTCCTGATTCAGCTGTCCCTAATATACGCGACCTCGGCAGCAGTGCCGGACAGACAGCGCGCTCGTAGCTCAGTTGGATAGAGTACCTGGCTACGAACCAGGCGGTCAGAGGTTCGAATCCTCTCGAGCGCGCCACATTAAAAAAAGCCCGCACATTGCGGGCTTTTTTATTTTACTTGCCAAGCTTTCCAGCGGCTCTTAATCTTTCGAGTGACTCGAATATCGGAGCCAAATTCATGCAGCAAAAACTCTCCCCCCTGCCCGCCAAAAAGCGCATGGCGCTTATCGCCCATGACAATAAAAAAGAAGAGCTAAAAGAATGGGCAGCTAATAATGTGGAGACGCTCCGCAATCACGAATTATTCGCCACTGGCACGACCGGATATGTGTTGGAAAAAACGCTCGGTCTGCCGATTCACAAATTCTTGAGCGGCCCTCTCGGCGGCGATCAGGAGGTCGGCGCGCAGATTGCGGAGGGATTTATCGATCTTTTATTTTTTTTCTGGGATCCCTTCGAACCTATGCCGCACGATCCTGATGTTAAGGCCTTGCTACGTCTTGCAGCGGTTTGGAATATTCCGGTGGCATGTAATGCGGCTTCCGCAGATTTTATTTTGCAGTCCTACTGGATAGATAAATCCTACAGCCGACGAATTCCAGACTATCAAAGCTATTTGGCAGA
>JAEZGT010000201.1 GCA_023416875.1 Pseudomonadota bacterium | reverse complement strand
GCTGCCACACCGCAGACAGTCAGCAACCCCACGGTCGCCGCGATGCCGAAGCGGAAACCATTTACACCGGCGCCGTCGGCGGTATTCCCTTCCCCAACACTCGATTGCGCGATCAAAACAATATTGCGCAACCCAATCCTGAATTCGGCGAGTCCATGGCGGAATATCACGCGCGCATCTACGAAAGCGCGCGCACACCATCGGTAGACATCCTCTTCAAAGACGAATGGACAAACCCCGCCAACGCCACGCCGGGCGCGGACATCAGCTTGCGCTATGTGGATATCGACACGGTGATCAACGCCAACCCACGCGATGCGAACTGCGCCCCGCTCGAGTTGGCTCCCCCGCGCTGGACACCACCCACCAGTTGCACCACCGCCGACAGCTGGGAAAGCCGCTGCCGCATCACCATTCACTACGAGCAACAGATTCACCCGTTATGGGAAGCGGACCGCCGCAGCTGCGACGAGACCGGCACCATCATCGAAAACCACACCTGCACCTCTTGCCACAATCGCACGGACGGAGACGGAATGGTTCAAGTGCCAGAAAGCCAGCTTGAACTCACCGGCGAAATATCCGCAGATCGCAACACCTACGTCACCTCATACGTCGAACTGATGTTTGCGGACAATGAGTTGGAATTGGTGGAGGGGTCGCTGACGGACCGCCTGGTGGACCGACCGACCGGCCGCTATCAAACGGACGAGGAAGGCAATTTAATTCTCGATGAAAATAATGAACCCATTCCGATTATCGATAGGGTGCCGGTCAATGTGCCCGCTGCCATGTCGCCCGCCGGCGCGCGCTCCAGCAACCGCTTTTTCTCGCGCTTTGAAGGCAATGGCTCACATGCGGGGTATTTATCACCCGCGGAATTAAAATTGATTGCGGAGTGGCTGGATATTGGTGGCCAGTATTACAATGACCCGTTTGTGGCGCCAGCGGATTAATTTTTGACCTGCATGATTCCCTCCAGCGATTTTTTTCGGCACCGAGTGTGTCGCGCCAAAGCGACTGCCCGCTTTTTCGGTGCTGCGCTGTTATTGCTCGCTTGGTTTCATCCAGCGCAAGCGCAGGAAGAATCATCTTCCTGGCGCGATCGCGACGGCATAGTCGTGGTCGTGGGCGCGCCTTTTATCGAGCTCTATGTGGAACCCGGGCGCGGTTATGCGCGCTTTCACGCGGTGGAAAAAAACGAGCGTCTGCGTCTGTTCAAAACCCGCGCCGATTGGTTCAAGGTGGAAACGGAAGACGGCAAAGTCGGCTGGGTTCCCCGCCGCGCGCTGGTCAATCTTTATGACACCGAAGGTTATCCGCTGGAATTGCGCACCCCCTCCTGGAAGGATGCGCAATATCCCTGGCAAATGGGTTTGCTGGCGGGCGAAATGGAAGGTGCTTCCACTTATACGGTGTACGGCGGTTATCGCTTTACTGCCAATATTTCCGGCGAAATCAAATACACCCAGGCCTTTGGCGATACCTACAACACCAAGTTGGTCAGCGCGATGCTGCTTCACCAGCCGTTCCCCCACTGGCGCGCCTCGCCATTTTTTACGCTGGGGGCAGGCAATATGAAATTTTTCCGTGACGGTGTGCTGGTCAAACCGGAAGATGAAAACGATAACGCCGTAACTGTCGGCGGCGGATTGATGTTTTATATCACCCATAAAGTTGTCGCCCGTTTCGAATACAACCAGCACACACTGCTGACCACCCGCGATAACAATCAAGAGGTTGAGGAATGGAAAGCTGGATTCAGCGTGCTGTTTTAATATTGGCTGCAGCGCTCTGCTCTGCCACCGGTCTGGCACAGGAGCGCACCGTTCTGGATGATGTGATCAGCCCGGATTTGGAACGCCGCCAAATCGACGAAGACAAATTGGATTCCGAAAATATTGAAGTCGGATTCTACGCTGGCGTGCTCAGCGTGGAAGATTTTGGTTCCAACGACGTTTACGGCGCACGCCTTGGCCTCGCGATAACTGAAGATTTTTTTATTGAAGCCAATGTCGGCACCGCGAAACTGCAAGCCACCACCTTTGAAGATTTGACCCCGGGTGTCCTCCTGCTGAGCGAGGATGATCGCAAACTGATTTATTACAACCTCGGCTTGGGCATCAATTTATTTCCCGGTGAGATTTATCTCGGCCGCTGGTCCTTCAACAACAATCTCTATCTGATCGGCGGCGCCGGCAACACGGAGTTCGCCGATACCGAATATTTCACTTATTACTTTGGCGGCGGCTGGCGGTTGTTTCTCACCGATTGGGTAGCTCTGCGCTTTGACTTCCGCAATCACGTGATGGAGCACGAATTATTTGGGGAACCGAAAAAAATACAAAATCTCGAAGGCCATATGGGATTGACCCTGTTTTTCTGACGCTTTAAGCAGAAGGTGTTTTATGAAACGTATTACCGCTTTGATTTTTGCCTGCCTTTTCAGTCTTTCGCTCCAGGCAAAAGAATTGTCCGGCCCGGCTCCCGACTTCACCCTGACCACTTTGGATGGCGACAAAGTCAAACTCTCCGATCTCAAAGGTCAGGTGGTGATGATCAATTTCTGGGCCTCCTGGTGCGGCCCCTGCCGCCAGGAAATGCCGCTGCTCAACGACATTTACGCCGGCTATAAAAAAGCAGGATTTGTTTTGTTGGGTGTGAACCTGGACGAATCCGCAGACGACGCCAAAGACTTTTTGAAAAAAACACCGGTCAATTTCCCGGTACTGCTGGATTCGCAAGGCAAAGTGGCGGACCTCTATAAAAATCAGGCGATGCCCTCGAGCTATTTCGTCGATCGCAAAGGCAATCTGGTCCACTTGCACCAGGGCTATAAACCTGGCGAAGAAGCGGAATACAAACGAGTCATCAAAAAATTGCTGGCGCAATAAAACGCCGGCGGAGTTTTGTATATGCGCCCCATCTGCATTGTTCTCCTAGCGCTTGTGAGCAGCGGCTGCAGTTCCTGGCAGCCCTGGGTCAAGCCCTATGAACGCGGCCAATTGGCCGACCCGATCATGGCGTTCGATCGCGACCCGGTTGCCACCAAATATCTGTTGCACGTTTACGAAGCCCGGGAAGCCGCGCGCGGTGCGGAAGGTGGTGCAGGAGGCGGCTGTGGCTGCGGCTGATATGGCGAAAAAGCTGTCGGCCTTTATCTTTGTTCTGGCGATTTTTGTCGCCAGCGGCGCGAACGCATTGGTATTGCCGGAAGACCGCGCCGATGTCCTGTATCACGCCTACGACGGCGGCGGCGTGACCGTTGATGGACCCTCAGTGCTGGTGCGCAAAGGCTACAAGGAAAAAGTGTCCGCCTACGCCAATTATTATCAAGACATGGTATCCAGCGCCTCCATTGACGTGCTCACCTCCGGCAGCAAATATTCAGAGGAGCGCACGGAATACAGCGTCGGCGTCGACTATCTCGCCGACCGCGCTCTACTCTCCCTCGGCTACACCAATTCCAGCGAAAGTGATTACGAAGCCAAAACGGTCAGCTTCGGCATCAGCCAGGATTTTTTTGGTGATATGACGACTCTTGCAATGGGTTATAGCCGCGGTGACGATGAAGTACTCAAAAATCAGGATGATGGCACCAGCCTTAAAATGGGCGACGCACAACGCCAACGTTACAGCTTGGGCTTGAGCCAAATTCTGACGCGCAGCTGGATTATCTCCCTCAGCGCGGAAACCGTTGTTGACGACGGCTTTCTGCGCAATCCCTATCGCCAAATCCGTTATCTACCGCAGCCAGGGGAGGGCGATATCGCATTTGCCGAAGAAGCCTATCCAGAAACCCGCAACAGCGATGCGTTTGCCATACGCACAATGTATTACCTGCCCTATCGCGCATCCATTCGCCTGGAAGCGCGCACCTTTAGCGACAGCTGGGGAATCAAGGCAGAAAACTACGAGCTCCGTTACACGCACTCCGTGCGCTCGCGCATGATTTTTGAAATTAAAGCCCGCACCTATTCGCAGACTCAGGCAGATTTTTATCAGGATCTTTTCCCATACGAAAATGCTTTTGAATTTATGGGCAGAGACAAGGAATTAAGCACTTACAGCGTGAACAGTTTCGGCCTCGGCCTCACCTACGAATTCGGCTACAAACTGCCGTTTGCGAAAAAACACAGCGCCAGTTTTTATTGGGATTTTATGCGCTTTGACTACGAAAATTTCCGCAACGCATTGCTCAGCCGCGGAGAAGACGGTCAACCAGCAGAATACCGCATCGGCGAAGAACCCACCTACGCCTTCGAAGCCAACGTCATTCGCTTTTTCTACACGGTAAACTACTGATGCGCCCGCGTAACATCTTCACCTACGGGTCGTTGATGTTTGCGGAGGTTTGGCAGGATATCGTGAAACTCCACTACGCAAGCCAACCCGCCTGGCTGGATGGTTTTCGCCGCACCTATATCCTCGGCGATCAATACCCCGTAGTACTGCCACGAGCCGGCCAGAAAAATCTGCAGGGCGTGGTGTATTTTTCAGTAAAAGAACAGGACATCGCCCGACTCGACCGCTTCGAAGGCGAGCACTACTACCGCCGTCGAGTCCACCCCACCATTAAAGTCGATGGCGAACCCAAAACCATCGAAGCCGACCTCTACGTCCTCAAACCAAAATACGCTCACCTCGCCACTTTGCGATCTTGGGATCCAGATTTTTTTGCTGAGCACAAGATCAAACAATTCCGGCGCACTTACCTTCCGTAAACTCGCCGGCCATTGGAATTGCCGGTGATATACTGAATGTCCCGCACAAAGCCGCAGGTGCTCGCATGATTCCTCGAAAAATTCATTTTATCTGGGTTGGGGACAGCCCCAAACCGGATTTGGTTTTGAAATGCATAGAGAGCTGGAGGAAGTTTCTGCCGGATTATGAGCTGGTGGAATGGGGCAACGAAGAATTTCAAAGCATCAAAAATACCTACGCTGTACAAGCATTTGCCAACCGGAAATGGGCTTTCGTTTCCGATTACATCCGCCTGTATGCGCTATATCACCACGGCGGCATCTATTTAGATGGCGATCTCGAAATCACGCATCCCTTAGATGAATTTTTGCATTTGTCTTTTTTTTCCGGTTATGAAAACTATCAGGGCTCGTGCCTTCCTATTACCACCGCCCTGTTGGCAGCGGAACCGGGCAACGCGACCATTAAAGCGCTACTCGACGAATATGAAACGGCAAAATTTCAAACAGATGAAGGCTTGGATCAAACGCCCAACACCTTACGGGTGACGCGATATTTTTCCTCGCGATTTAATGTCCACCCACCTTACGATGACACTTGCACAACTAAATTGGACGACAATTCCATCATTTTCCCAGCCAGCCACTTCTGTGCTCCGGCGCCAGGATTACCTAACTACGCTGTGCATCACTTCCATGGTTCATGGAAAGACAGCTTTACGCGTAAATGCAAATTGAAGCTGCCAAGAGGGCTGAGTTTGGTTCGTTATCGCAAAATGTCTTCAGCTAAGACCAATATACTCCCACTCGCGACCAATGAACGACTGCTTTTCCGCATACGCATTTCCAGAAGAAAAATACTGGCATTAATCCGCTATACCGATTCAACCTCTTGAGGTTTTACGGTATTCATTCAGAAGATGCAGAAAATCTTCTGCTTTGTCATGCCATGAAGGTACGAAGATGCGATGCGGAGTATTAAGACGAGCATTGGGATTTTCGGCAATTTCGCGCAGGCGCGCAGCACAAGTCTCTGGACAATCAGCCACATGGATAAGGTGAGGCATGGTGTTAACAGCTGGGATAGAGGTGCTTACCACTTCTATACCGGAACGTAAGCCGTGGTAAAACCGCAAAGGATCTATATATCGGGTGAGATGATTATGCTGGTAAGGCGCTAACATAATACCGAAATCTGCCAAGATTTTTACTATATCGGAATTTTGATACGGCCCCGCATAGATAATATTCGGTCGCTCATCCGTCAGCGCGTTCAACCTCGCTTTGATCTCCTCACCGCCAACATAGCCATACACATAAAATTGCATATGCGGCAGAAGTTTGGCTGTCTTGCGGAGCAAAACAAAATCAAATCGGGCATCGATACTCGACATCACCAAAACTTTTCGCCAATCAATATTCTCCCGCTCAATACGAACCACATTGGAGGCGTTACCAAGGTGGCGCGCCGATGGAACCAGCTCAATTAAATTGTGAGCAGCGCAGACTTGAATATGGGAAGCCGCAACGAGAAGGCGCTGGCGGAATTTCGCCTTGATTCTCTCCCAGCCTTTATATTCATAAAGCAAATCGTCATGGATATCGAAACACCAGATGCCGCCAATCTGTAAGCGCAATAACAGGCATAAGCGCGGTTTGTAGAGATCAGTGGAATTAAAGACAACAAGGCGCTTTTCTCCGCCAAATCTTTTCCTCATATAACGGGAAAATTGCTTGCGCGACACTGTCGTTTGTTGGCTGGAACCCAACTCATGAATAATCGGCTTTTTGGTCAGATAGATGTAGGTGACATCAAAGCCCATCTCATAGAGAGCTTCGGCCAAAGCGAAGCGAAAATCGCTCTCGTGCGGATGCATGCGCAGAAAGACAAACCTATAGCGAGCGTCTTTTCTTGTGATGTCATTGCTCACTTACGGACCTCTAAAGACATGTCATATCGCTGGCGGGAGGTACTAGCACCGACCTTCCGGTTCATCGACCCAAAGCGGCGGAAGCATCAAAAAGTTCTTAACCACCGGGAGTCACCGATTTTTTGTAAGGCCGCCGAGGCTACAAGG
>JAEZGT010000194.1 GCA_023416875.1 Pseudomonadota bacterium | reverse complement strand
CCGTAGTACGGGCTTGTTTAGAGAGATGAGCAAAGGTGCATATGAACAAACAATTGATTCTCGGTTTGTGTATTGGTGGTTTGGTGGCGACAGCCGGTGGCGCGTTGGCACTGCGGGATACTTCACCCAAGGTGGCGGAAGTGGTGTCGGTCAAACCGATCACCATGGCAATGGAACAGGAATTCGCTGAAGTAACCCGCGTAGTGGAAATGAGCGATCCAGACGCACCCCGCTTTGTCCAGGTGGTGAGCACCACTCCGCTGACCGAACCCGGCCCGCAACAGGAGGTGTGTGAATCCGTTGTGGTAACCCATCAGGCTCCGGTGAAAGATCAAAATCAGATTGCCGGTACTGCTGCGGGTGCGGTGATTGGCGGTGTTGTAGGTAATCAGGTGGGAGGTGGTAATGGTAAAAAAGTGGCCACGGTGGCCGGCGCTGTCGTTGGCGGGATCATTGGCAAGAAGGTGCAGGAAAATCATCAGGCCAAGCAGACTTATCAAACCACCGAGCGACAGTGTCATATGGAAAGAGGTGAAGACCGCGTGCTTGGATATGACGTCACTTACGAAATCGAAGGTGAGTCATCTGTGATCTTTATGGATCACAAGCCGGGCAAACAGCTGCCGCTGGTCAATGGGCGAATCGTCACCGACAAAGCGGAGATCAAGCGGCTTAGCGCCAACAAAGCGCCGTCTACTTATGAAGTGTTTTACACCTCCGGTGCGGGTGCGGGCAGTGTGGTCATGAAAAACGCGCCGAAGACAGGTGCGCTCTTATTCGTGGATAACGGTGAAGTGGTGACCGATCCACAGCAGGAGGCAGCATTGCGCGCGGCCCAGAACGATGTTGTAGCCTACCAGGTGACATACCGGTTGAAGGATGAACTTGGGCAGGTTCGGGTGACAGAGAAACCGGAAGACAATACTTTGCTGATCAAGAACGGCAAAGTCGTCGCTGGTGTCGATAGCCAAAGCAAAACACTGTAATTATTTAATCCATATCGTCGGGAATGGAATCCCGCTTAAACTCTCCTGAATGTGGTTGTGCCACGATTGGCTTTTTCTTTTAAAAGCGTTAATTCCCTTTTCTACTGCACATGTGCGGATCTCCAGAGACCACCGGATGTTTAGCATTGGCCGCGCGCGTATATCTGTAAATTTACCCCTTTTAACGTAGTCTCTCGCAGGTAAAAAACATGGCGAAACCTCTGGTGGATGAGCTTGATCGTCATATCGGCCAGCGATTGAAGAAATTGCGGCAGCAGGAAGAGGTGAGTGCGCAGCTGTTAGCGGAAACCATCGACTCCACGCAGCAGCAGATTTCCCGTTATGAAAACGCTCATAACAAATTGAGCGCTACGCAGTTATACAAGGTGGCGACCGCACTCGGAGTACCGGTTTCATGGTTTTACCAGGGCTATCAGCCTGAAGTGCCGGTGCGCAATCTCGCCAAGCAACCGGCGTCTTATGAGAAGGCCCAGATTAACGAGGGGCTCACCACTGTTGCGCAGCTTTGGCCAAGGTTGAATGCCGGGCAGCGAGCAGCGGTGTTGCAGGTGATAGACGCTTTTCTTATTTGATTCTCACGGTCTTTCTAGAGCGGTCGCAGGATCGTCAAAATCCATTCCCAGCGCCTGCGCCACAGCGCGGTTCACCAACTTGCCGTTTGCGATATTTAAGCCGTTGCGCAGTCCCGCATTGTCATTACAGGCGGCGAGACCTGATCTGGCCAGTTGCTGCACGTAGGGCAGGGTGGCGTTGGTGAGAGCTTGCGTGGCCGTGCGGGGCACGGCGCCGGGCATATTGGCCACACAATAATGCACTACCTTATCGAGAATATAAGTAGGGTCTTGGTGCGTGGTGGGGCGGGAAGTAGCGAAGCAGCCGCCCTGATCAATCGCGACATCGACTAGTACGGAACCCGGGCGCATATTGGCGAGCATTTCCCTGGTTACCAGTTTGGGCGCCGTCGCACCCGGAATCAGCACAGCGCCTATTACGGTGTCGGCGCTTGCCACTTCGCGCTCAATCGTGGCTGCGTCGGAATAGAGGGTGGTCAGACGCCCGCCCCAATGATTGTCCAGAAACCGCAGGCGAGCGGGAGACTTGTCCAAAATTGTGACTTGGGCGCCTATGCCCATGGCGACGCGCGCAGCGTTTAGACCGACCACTCCGCCACCGAGAATCACAACTTTGCCCGGCGCCACGCCCGGCACGCCACCCAAAAGCACCCCGGAACCGCCGGCCGCTTTTTCCAGGCAGCGCGCCGCAGCTTGAATCGACAAGCGACCGGCGACTTCGCTCATGGGTGCCAGCAGCGGCAGAGCGCCGCTGGCGTCTGTCACCGTCTCATAGGCGATGGCGGCGGCCCCGCTGGCGAGCAGTCCGCGCGTCTGCTCCGGGTCCGGCGCCAGATGTAGATAGGTGAAGAGCAGATGATGCGGTTGCAGACGTTGAATCTCCTCCGCGTGCGGCTCTTTGACTTTGACGATCAAGTTACTGCGGGCAAAAACCTCCTCCGCGCTGCCCACCACCTGAGCTCCCGCCTGAAAGTATTCCGCGTCGCTGAAACCCGCTCCCATACCTGCAGCGGTTTCCACGCTAACCGTGTGCCCGGCTTTTACTAGCTCACTGACCCCAGCTGGCGCCAGACCGACTCGATATTCCTGAGGCTTGATCTCTTTCGGAACACCAATATGCATAGTGGCTACTCCTTTACATGATCAGCAGTGTGCTGCGTGATGCCGCACAGGTCGAGCCAGTGCAACAGGCCGGCGCTGCGGTATTTGTGTTGGTGGAGAACAGCGTAAAGCGTGCGATGGAAATCGCGGTGAGGCACCGGTAGAGGTACCAGCGAACCGCGCTGGAACGCGTCTTGCAGCGTGATCTGCGACAGGCAGGAAATGCCCAAATCGTTCTCCACTGCGCGTTTAATGCCATCCGTGTGTTGCAATTCCAGCAGGATTTGCAGGTGAGGCAACAGGCCGCGCATGGCCCGGTTGAAGGCTTGGCGGGTCCCGGAGCCTGGTTCGCGCAGAATCCACTGCGCCTCGATAAGATCATCGTCCGACAAGGTTTTTTTGTGAGCGAGCGGGTGACGTGGCGAGCAGAAGCAAACTAGGTCATCCTCCTGCCAGGGAATGATGTCCAGGTCCGGGTGTTGGTACTCGCCCTCAATCATGCCGATATCAATGTCGAAGTTCAGCAGCTTTTCGGCGATTGTCTGGGTGTTGGCCACTATCAATCCCACCCTGGCGCCGTGGCGCTGCATGAACTGGCGGATCAGGGGGATTGCCAGATAGTTGCCGATGGTGAGAGTGGCACCCACCTTGATATTGCCCACTTCCTTGTGGCGCTTGAGGTCCTGCTCCAGCTCCCGCGCCATTGCCAGCAGCGCCTCTGCTTTCGGGCGAAGCAGGCGTCCGAGTTCGTTGGTCTGCAAACGTTTGCCGACCCGGTCAAACAACTGTACGTCGTATTGGGTTTCCAGGTCTTTGAGGGCGCCACTGCAGGCGGATTGGGACATCGCCAGGTGTTCAGCAGCCTTGGTTACATTTTCAAAGTGGGCTACAGCGAGGAAAACTTGGAGCTGACGCAGCGTATAATGCATGGTCGTTTCCTGAAATAGGGGCAGGGAACTTATTGGCTTATCCGATTTTAAATATTCGAATAAGTCGATTTACCTATATAGTACCGCTCCGGTACTCTCCCCACAAATCCTTTAACCCAACCTTTCAGGCTTTTTTCCGATGAGCAGTTTGTTGACCGAAACCGTTCTGGACGTCCATCACTGGAACGATTCCCTTTTCACATTCCGTACTACCCGCAATTCCGGCTTTCGGTTCCGCAATGGCCACTTCACCATGATCGGCCTGCCGCAAGAAAATGGTCGGCCGCTGCTGCGCGCCTACTCCATTACCAGCGCCAACTATGAAGATCATCTGGAATTTTTCAGCATTAAAGTGCAGGACGGCCCTCTGACCTCACGTCTGCAGAAAATCAAGCCCGGCGACTCCATTCTAATTAACAGCAAGTCCACTGGAACTCTGGTGCCGGATCACCTTTTGCCCGGCAAATACTTGTATCTGTTAAGTACCGGCACGGGACTGGCACCGTTTCTCAGTGTTATCAAAGATCCAGAAATCTACGACCTTTACGACAAAGTAATCCTGACCCACGGCGTGCGTAACGTAAACGATTTGGCGTATCAAGACTTCATCGAGAAAGAACTGCCAGAACATGAGTTTCTCGGCGATCTGGTGCGGGAGAAACTGATTTATTATCCGACTGTGACGCGCGAACCCTTCCGTAATCAAGGGCGCCTAACCGATCTGATCGTTTCCGGTAAATTAGCTAAAGATGTGGGTCTGCCGGCGATTAATCTCGAAAACGACCGCTTTATGTTGTGCGGTAGCCCATCCATGCTGAAAGAAACCTGCCGCATTCTGGATGATCAGGGCTTCAAAG
>JAEZGT010000084.1 GCA_023416875.1 Pseudomonadota bacterium | reverse complement strand
GTGAAGGGTTTTAACTTATCCCGCACCGCCGCCGCATTCTGCCGTTGGGATTTTTTGTCCCGCTCGACGGCTTTGGTTTCTACGGGTTTGGATTCGATTTCAGCTGCCGCTTTGCTTCCGGTCAGCCACTGCTGGTAATCGGCAAGATCTCCCGCAAATGGTTCCACCCGACCGGAATCAATCAGCCAGAATTCGTCCACAGTATTACGCAGCAAATGGCGATCATGGGAAACCACCACTATGGCCCCGGCAAACGCTTGCAGCGCAACCGTCAACGCATGCCGGACTTCCAGATCCAAGTGGTTGGTGGGCTCATCCAGCACCAGCAGATTTGGCTTTTGCCACGCCAAAATCGCCAGTGCGAGTCGGGCTTTTTCTCCGCCGGAGAAATGGCGAATGGTTTCAAACGCCCGATCACCTTTGAAATCGAAACTGCCAAGAAAGTTGCGGATTTCCTGCTCCGAAGCCGTGGGACGCAGGCGCTGCAGATGCAGCGCGCAGGACGCATCCAGATCCAGCGCTTCCAGCTGATGCTGGGCGAAATAACCGATTTTGAGATGCGCAGACTCCACCCGCTCGCCGCGACTTAATGCAATTCCGCCGATAAGCGCCTTGATAAAGGTCGATTTACCCGCGCCGTTATGCCCCAGCAAACCTATGCGAGACTGGCCGAAAATCGAGGTATTGACGTTGTGCAGAACTGTCCGCTCACCGTAACCGATATCCGCTTCGGTAAATGTCAGCAGCTGTTGCGGCACTCGCTCCGGCTCAGGGAAACGGAAATTAAAGGGTGAATCCACATGGGCGGGAGCGATTTTTTCCATGCGCTCCAGCTCTTTCAGACGGCTCTGCGCCTGTTTGGCTTTGGTCGCTTTGGCGCGGAAGCGCCGGACAAAATCTTCGATTTCCGCAATGCGCTCCTGTTGCTTGGAAAAGGCAGCGGCTTGATTCGCCAAACGCTCGGCCTTTTGTTTTTCGTAGGAGGAGTAGTTACCGCTGTAACTGATCAGGCGGGTGTTTTCGAAATTCACGATATTGCTGACCACGTTGTCGAGAAAATCCCGATCGTGGGAGATGATCAGCAAAGTGCCGGTGTATTGGTTAAGCCATTGCTCCAACCAAAGGGTCGCATCCAACTCGAGGTGGTTAGTGGGCTCGTCCAGGAGCAATAGATCGGAACGGCACATAAGCGCACGAGCGAGATTGAGACGTATACGCCAGCCGCCGGAAAACTCCGTAACATTCCGTCCGGCATCAACCATGGAGAATCCCAAACCACGCAACAGCTTTTGTGCCCGCGCCTCCGCGGTATAACCATCCAGCGCTTCCATACGGCTGTAGAGCCGCGCCAGTTGTTCGCCATCGTGCTCTTCCGCTATCTGCGCTTCGAGTTCGCGCAGTGCAAAATCACCGTCGATCACATAATCGAGGGCACAGCGGTCTTGGTGAGCCACTTCCTGGGCCATATGAGCTAACACCCAATCTTTGGGGATATGCAGAGATCCGGTATCCGCCTGCAGCTCTTTCAGCAGAAGTTTGAACAGGCTGGATTTACCGCTGCCATTGGCACCGATAATTCCCCATTTTTGCCCTGGATAAACGGTCAGGTCGGCTTTTTCGAGAAGGACTTTGGTCCCCAGCTGAAGACCGAGCGCCTGCAATTGAATCATTGGAACGGCTCGAGAGAAAACGACGGCGGATTATAGACGTTTAAAGATCCCCACCAAAAGGCAGCACTCACGAGTTGCGGTGCATCAGTCAGCTATCATTACTAAACCGCAACCACGCACAAGCTAACGCCATGACTACAGTCCCTCCTGAGCGCCGCAGCACGTTCCGCGTCAATCACGACCTGATCTTTGACTTTCGTCCAGTAGATAACCACACGGCGGAGGAACAGGAACCCGAAAGTGCCATAGGTGACAGCTTGGCCTTGAACATGGTGGCGGAGTTGCGCCGGATCGACCGGGAGGCGCAACAAATGCTCAAGCTGATCTCGGACAAACAGCGCCTGCTCGGCGACTATCTTCAGAAACTGAGCCAGAAAATCGACTTGGTGGCGCGTCACAGCCTGTTTTCTTCTGGATTAAAAAGCAGTGCCGAGCGCATCAACATCAGTGAAGGCGGTGTGGCGTTTCGCAGTGACAGAGCGCTTTATAAGGGTAACTTTTTGGTTTTGCGAATGATTTTTTTACCTAGCTATACACCCGTGATAGTCTTCGCTTCGGTCAGCCGTTGCGTGGAAGAAGGCGACGACGGATACCGTATAGGTGCCACCTTCCATCGGTTGAGAGAGCAGGATCGCCAGGAACTGGCGCGCCAGATCATCAAAGCCCAGGTCAGCCATCGCAAACGAAGTTCAACATCGGAGAATAAACAATGAAGCCAAGTCGCATATCCTCCCGCTCCTTTTTCCTGGCCTGCCTCGGGGCGTTGTTTCCGCTGTTTGCAGGTATTGCCACCGCCGAAACCATCGCAATTCCGCTTGGCCAGCAGGGTAAGGAATGGCAGGTCAACACACCTCCAACCGGTATGCGCAAGGCTCAGGTGGAGGAAAAGTTCGGCCAACCCATAAACCAGTCCGGCCCCGTTGGCACGCCTCCGATTTACACATGGGATTACGATCAGTTCACGGTTTATTTTGAAGGTGACCACGTAATTCATGCCGTGGTAAAAGCGCCGCAGAAGAACTGAGTTAGGGCGCCGGAGCCAGGCTCCGGCACTCTTGTTATTGGCGATGGAGACGGTTCAGCCCGTTGAGCGCAGCAATCCGGTAGGCCTCTGCCATGGTGGGGTAATTGAACGTGGTATTGGTAAAGTATTCGATACTGTTGGCCTGCCCATGTTGATTCATGATCGCTTGGCCAATGTGAATAATCTCCGCCGCTTCCGCACCAAAACAATGGATACCTAAAATCTCTAAGGTATCGAGATGGAAAAGGATTTTCAGCATCCCCACCTCTTCGCCGCTGATCTGCGCTTTGGCGATGTCTTTGAAAAAAGCCCGCCCCACTTCATAAGGAACCTTGGCAGCGGTCAATTCAGCTTCTGTTTTGCCCACCGAGCTGATTTCCGGCAGCGTATAGATACCGGTGGGCGCATCCGTCACCCGGCGAACAGGCTCACCCATGATAGAGGCCACCACAGCGCGGCCCTGGTCGTAGGACGCACTGGCGAGGCTTGGCCAACCGATCACATCGCCCGCCGCATAAATATGCGGTTGCGACGTGCGGTATTCTTCATCCACCTCGATCTGACCGCGGTGATTGGCCTGTAAACCCGCGTTCTGTAGATTCAGCAATTCGGTATTGCCCGAGCGGCCGTTACACCATAGCAACGCATCTGCCTTGATCCGCTTGCCCGATTGCAATTTCAGCGAAACGCCATGATCAGTCGCCTGCAGACTCTCAAATTCCTCTAGCTGACGAACCAACACGCCTTTTTCGCGCAGGTGATAACTGAGCGCGTCGGATATTTCACTATCGAGAAATTCCAATAAGTGTTCCCGTGCATTAATCAAATCCACCTTTACACCTAGCCCGGAAAAAATCGAGGCGTACTCACACCCAATGACTCCCGCACCGTAAATAATCAAGGTCCGCGGGGTGTGATTCATTTCCAGAATGGTGTCGCTGTCGTAAATGCGCGGATGGGTAAAATCGACATTGGCAGGGCGATAAGGCCGCGAGCCCGTCGCAATTAAAATATTTTTTGCATTGATTCTGTCGACGACGCCGTAAGGCAACTGCACCTCAATAATA
This sequence comes from Pseudomonadota bacterium, assembly GCA_023416875.1. GTDB lineage: Bacteria > Pseudomonadota > Gammaproteobacteria > Pseudomonadales > Cellvibrionaceae > UBA5868. Next base: position 10,604 of record JAEZGT010000084.1, on the reverse strand, counting down.
TTGGGTCCAGCAAATTGCGCGGTGCCTGAATGGACATATATGCGATTGCGCATAAAGTAGGATTTGTGCATCGCCACTTTGCGCGGGATGATTTTTTTTGCAGAGGCCAGAATAGTCGGATAGGAAATCGGCGGCAGCGATGCCATTTGCAACACTTCCGGCTGCTGGCGGTAATGGATAACCTGTTTGACGGCGTGACGAATGGATTTTGAAGGGATGGTGCCGCGATGGGTGCAGTTGCCACCTAAACTCCCAGTGTCATCCACCACCCCTACTTTCAAGCCTCCTTTTGTGGCCGCCATAGCAGCTGCCTCACCTGCCGGCCCAGCTCCGATCACCAAAAAATCATAGGTGTAATCCGCCATGCTCCTGCTTCCTCCCGGTTTCTATTGGTCATTAGGAACGCCGCACATGAGCCAATCAGCGACGACTGGCTCTAAAGATAGAACGATGCTTTATTTTTCCGCCGCGTTATAGGCAAGTGATGTGGGCCCTGTCTTGGCGACTGTGCTGTTCTTGGCATCTGTTTCGGTATCGCATTTATTTTTGTCGCCACCGCAGATTTCGCAGGCCTGACCCATGCCTAGTGAAGCGATACCACCACATGAACCTTTGATCGGTTTGCCGCGAAAGATCACGCCCACCGCCATCCCGGCAACCACGAGCAACAAAATAAAAAATGTCAAAAATATCGTTGTCATAACCACCTCACTCTAATTTCTATCTATCTAGTTTCCACCTGTCCGCCCCGTTTTCTACCTGCCAGTCCGTTTTCTACCTGCCTGCACCCTTGTCGTCACAAGGCTCGCTGATGCACATACGCAATAGTGCTTCCAAAAGTTTAGACAATCGTGGCCTAAGAGTATCCTTGCCCTGCAGAAACAAAAAAGCGAGGGTGTTTTACACCCTCGCTTCGTTAGTCCGCGACAATCAGGCCTCAACCACCAAAGTCGTCGAGCATGATGTTTTCATCTTCAACCCCGAGATCCTTCAACATCTTGATTACAGCGGCGTTCATCATCGGAGGCCCGCACATGTAGTACTCACAATCTTCAGGCGCCGGGTGGTCCTTCAGATATTGTTCGTAGAGAACATTGTGAATAAAGCCGGTGAGGCCGGTCCAGTTGTCCTCCGGTTGCGGATCAGACAATGCAATGTGCCATTTAAAGTTGGGGTTTTCCGCTTGCAGCATGTCGTAGTCTTCCTTGTAGAACAGCTCGCGCAAAGAGCGGGCGCCGTACCAGAAAGTCATTTTCCGATCACTTTTGAGGCGGCGCAGCTGATCAAAAATGTGCGAACGCATAGGAGCCATGCCAGCGCCACCACCGATAAACACCATCTCGGCATCGGTCTTCTTGGCAAAGAATTCTCCGAAAGGACCGTAAACGGTAATTTTGTCGCCGGGTTTGAGACTGAAAACATAGGACGACATTTTTCCGGGTGGAATCCCTTGGGATTTCGGTGGCGGCGTCGCAATACGGATATTGAATTTAACGATGCCTTTTTCTTCCGGGTAATTCGCCATGGAATAAGCGCGGATTACCGGCTCGGTCACTTTGGATTCGAGCTTGAAGAAACCAAAGCGCTCCCAGTCGCCGCGGAATTGTGGCTCCACATTAAAGTCAGAATATTTTACGTGGTGTGGTGGAGCTTCCAGCTGGACATAACCACCTGCGCGGAAGTCCACGCTTTCACCTTCAGGCAAACGCAAAGTCAGCTCTTTAATAAAGGTTGCCACGTTGGGATTGGACTCCACAGTGCACTCCCACTGCTTAACCCCAAACACTTCTTCCGGAACATGAATCTTCATGTTCTGTTTCACCGGTACCTGACAGCTCAAACGCCAGCCTTCATTTTGCTCACGGCGATTGAAATGGGCTTCTGCGGTGGGAAGAATCGAGCCGCCGCCGTCGTTGACGATACATCGGCACTGCGCACAACTGCCACCACCGCCGCAGGCTGAAGCCAGAAACACGTTGTTGGATGCCAGTGTCTGCAGCAACTTGCCACCAGCGGGTACTGTTATGGTTTTTTCGTCGTTGATGAGAATCTGCACTTCACCGCCACTCACCAATTTGGCTTTGGCGGCGAGAATGACAATCACCAAAGACAGGACGATCACCGTGAACATCACGACGCCCAGGATAATTTCTAAATTCATACCGAATCTTCCTCGCCAGGCTTAGAGGGAAATGCCGCCAAAGGACATAAAGCCCAATGACATCAATCCCACGGTGATAAAGGTAATACCCAGGCCGCGCAGACCTTCGGGAACATCGGAGTATTTGAGTTTTTCGCGAACTCCAGCGAGCAGAAGAATGGCGAGCGCCCAACCGGCGCCGGAACCCACACCATAAACCACACTTTCGCCGAAGGTGTAATCGCGTTCCACCATGAAGAGCGAGCCACCCATAATGACGCAGTTCACCGTGATCAACGGCAAAAATACACCCAGCGCGTTGTACAGAGCCGGCATATATTTATCCATCACCATTTCCATGATCTGCACGATCGCCGCAATCACACCGATAAATGAGATAAAGGTGAGAAAGGTAAGGTCTACCCCTGTGACACCCGCCCAGGCAAGCGCATCTTCTTTCAACAGCAGATTTAAAATCAGGTTGTTGGCAGGCACGGTGACCGCTTGCACAACGATTACTGCAATACCGAGACCTATAGCGGCGCTGATTTTCTTTGACAGGGCCAAAAACGAACACATGCCCAAGAAAAACGCCAGCGCCATATTCTCAATAAAGACAGAGCGAACAAATAGACTGAGAAGATGTTCCATTAGACAATCTCCTGCGTAGTGATGGAGTTGGGGCCAATTTTGTATTCAGGCTTCTCCACTTGATTTTTCTTCCAAGTGCGCAGCGCCCAAATGATCAGGCCGATAATGAAAAACGCACTGGGTGGCAGCAACAAAAGCCCGTTTGGCACATAAAATCCGCCATCTGCAGTCGTCGGAAGAATGGTGATTCCAAACCATTTTCCTGAGCCGATGATTTCACGAATCGTGGATACCACAAGCAACAGCACAGAATAGCCGAGGCCGTGGCCGATGCCATCCAAAAAGCTGGGGACGGGAGGATTTTTCAATGCATAGGCTTCAGTGCGGCCCATTACGATACAGTTGGTGATGATCAAGCCGACAAATACTGAGAGCTGTTTACTTACGTCATAAGCAACAGCCTTGAGAATCTGGTCGACCACGATAACCAACGCAGAAATAATGATCATCTGGGCAATGATACGAACGCTGTTTGGCAGATAGTTGCGTACTAGGGAGACGAAAAAGTTGGAGAACCCCGTTACCAGAGTTAAACCAATCGCCATCACCATACTGAACTTGACGCTTGAAGTGACCGCGAGCGCCGAACAGATACCCAAAATTTGCAAAACAACCGGGTTGTTTTCAAATATAGGTTTGACCAGGAGATCTTTCGTTTTTTCGCTCATAATCAAGCCTCCCCATTTTTCAGTTTATCGATAAAGGGTTTGTAGCCCTTCTCGCCCATCCAGAAATGCAGCAAATTCTCGACGCCGTTACTCGTTAAGGTGGCGCCTGATAGGCCATCTACCTTGTATTCGGCTTCGGGAGCATTCGGATCGACACTGCCTTTCGCCACATCGATTTTTACGTCGCCGGACTCGGAGTAGATTTTTTTACCTACCCAGAGTGATCTCCATTTCGGGTTGTCCACCTCGCCCCCCAATCCGGGGGTTTCTTTCTGATCATAGAAACCAAAACCGAGAACCGTATTGAGGTCTTTATCCAAAGCGATGAAGCCCGCCATGGTGGACCACAGACCGTACCCGCGTACCGGAAGTATCAATTTTGATAGCCCAGAAGAATCATTCACCAAATAAACCTTCGCGTATTTTTCGCGGCGAATTATTTTGGCGACATCCTCCTCCGCAGACAGTCTGTCCGACAGTTCTGGCTTTTTCGCTGCGGCGACCTGGTCAAATTTGTCGAGGTCGGTTATCGCATCACTAAAATTACCAGTGTCCAGATCAACCAGCTTGATTTCGATCTGCTTGAATTGCTCTTCAATGGACTGATCGGGCTCATAGATACCGGCGATCACTAACACGTTGCGCTTAAAGTCTTGCGTTTTATTGGCGACCTGATACGGCTTCAACAGAACCGCAGAGCCAGCCACCAAAATAGACGCCACGATACACATGACCAAGGTCACGGTAATGGTGTACTTTGCTGTCTCTTGATTAGCCACGCGCCAGTCTCCGCTTTATATTGGATTGAACGACGAAATAGTCGATGGTTGGAGCGACCATATTGGCGAACAAGATCGCCAGCATCATGCCCTCAGGATACGCCGGGTTCACCACTCGAATGGTGATCACCATAAAACCGATCAGCGCACCAAACCACCATTTGCCGGTATTAGTCATGGATGCAGATACGGGATCGGTTGCCATGAAGAACAGCCCGAGCGCATAACCACCCATCACGAAGTGCCACCAGAAAGGTACGGCGAACATGGGGTTTTCATTGCCCGCACCCGCCCAGTTGTAGATCAGGGTGGTGACGATGGTGCCGATAATCACACCGAGCACAATCCGAGTAGAGGCAATACCCATTGCCAGCAAAATTATTCCGCCTATAGCCAGCGCCAGTGCAGAGGTCTCACCAATGGAGCCTTGCTCGAAGCCCAGGAACGCATCCATCCAAGTAACATGACCGGACAAAGCCGTCATGCCTTGTTGCGCGGCGATCGAAAGCGGAGTTGCGCCGCTGTAACCGTCCACCACAGTCCACACATCGTCACCGGACATATCGGCGGGATAGGCGAAGAACAAGAATGCACGGCCAACCAGTGCCGGGTTGAGGAAGTTTTTACCGGTTCCACCGAAGACCTCTTTACCGATCACAACACCAAAGCTGATGCCGAGTGCGGCTTGCCACAAGGGAAGATCTGGTGGACAGGTCAGTGCAAACAACACGGAGGTAACGAAGAAACCTTCGTTCACTTCGTGTCCGCGCTTCATGGCGAACAACACTTCCCAAAAGCCACCGACGATAAATACGGTGGCGTAAATGGGAATGAAATAAGCCGCACCGAGAATAAAGTTGTCCCACAAACTTGCGGGGTTATGACTCGTGAGCACCGCCAGCAGCGCACCGCGCCAACCTTCAAGTCCACCCTGCCCCAACTCGGCCAGGATGGTGTTCGCTTGAAAACCAACGTTGTACATACCGAAAAACATTGCCGGGAAGGTACACAGCCACACCGTGATCATGATGCGCTTGAGGTCGATGCCGTCGCGCACATGGGAAGTGGTTTTGGTCACATCCGCAGGCTTATAAAAAATGGTATCGGCCGCCTCATAGAGGGCGTACCACTTTTCAAATCGGCCACCTTTATGGAAATGTGGCTCCATATTGTCTAATAAACGTCGCAAACTCATGCCTCACCCCTCAAGTTCGATGCGCGTCAAGTTCTGGCGCAAAATTGGGCCGTACTCGTATTTGCCAGGGCAAACGAAAGTGCACAGCGCGAGGTCTTCTTCGTCCAGCTCCAGGCAGCCGAGCTGCTGGGCAGTTTCGGTGTCACCGACGATCAGAGATCGCAACAACTGGGTCGGCAGAACATCAAGGGGCATGACTCGCTCATAAGAACCCACCGGCACCATGGCTCGTTCGCTGCCATTGGTGGACGTGGTGAATGGAAATTTGCTACCCATGAACTTAGAAATATAAATCGGCAGCACGGAGTAGTTTTTAAAGCCGAGGCGCAGGTAATGAAGGAAAGTGCGCTCGCGACCTTCCTGCAATACGCTCACCTGATTATGGAATCGACCCAGATAACGCGTGGCGGTGCCGCCGTGACGCCCACCGAACACCGAGCCGGATATCACACGGCTCTCGCCTTCTTTCAGTTGACCAGCAGTCAACTCTTCCAGACTGGCGCCCAGGCGGGTGCGAATCAGACGAGGGGCAACGACCTGAGGACCAGCCAGAGAAATAACGCGCTCCACCGGCAACTGACCGGTGACAAAAAGTTCGCCTACCGCGATGACATCCTGATAGCCGATGGTCCACACAGTTTTCTTGGCGCTGACAGGATCGAGGAAATGTATGTGGGTACCAGCATTGCCCGCTGGATGCACACCCTCAAACGCCTGGTGGACGATGTTGCCTCCCTGCCCTTTCGGCAGTTGCGCTCCCGGCGCGTGGCAAACAAACACTTTGCCGTCGAGCAAGCGCGCGAGCAGTGTAAGACCGTCGTTAAAAGCCTGAGATTTTTCCGCAATGATCACGGCCGGATCGGCTGCCAACGGATTGGTGTCCATAGCCGTGACGAATAGGGAATTCGGCGTAGATTCCGGGGATGGGACTTTGCTGAAAGGACGAGTACGCAGTGCGGTCCAAAGCCCTGAGGCGACCAGATTGTCGCGCACTTGCTGGTGATTCAGCGTAGCCAACTGAGCGGAGGAATAGCGCGGGAACTCAACGAAGTCATCGCCGTCAATGTCGATCACGACGGACTGAAAGACTCGCTGCGCGCCGCGGTGAACAGCCGACACAACACCTGAGGCAGGTGCGGTATAAATAACGCCAGGGGTCTTTTTATCGCTGAACAACTCCTGACCGCGTTTGACCCGATCTCCCGCTTTGACTGCCATGGTCGGCTTCATGCCCTGGTAGTCGAAGCCAATGACAGCGACGCTGCGGATTTTCGGACCGTCCTCTATGGTTTGCCTTGGATTGCCAGTGATAGGCAAATCCAATCCCTTTCGGATCTTAATCATAGGTTATTGCCTGATAATGGTTGGGAACTGATGCGAAGCCCCGTAGGCAACGGCGCTTCGACGAAATACTGTTTTCAACAAACGCAACAAACCCGCAAGAGGTACTTTCCAGGACTTGCCTGCTTCCCGTCTCGAGAGTCCAAATATGCGGATTTATACATCGGAGTTTTGTCTGGGTCCCAAACGGCTTGGACGTGATTCGATCTCAAGAGAAACCTCGTTCAGGAAGGCGTGCATGAGAGAAAGTCATCCTAAGCCACTGTTTTTAAGGCTGAGAACACCCCCTGTTTCGAGCCGCGCACATTATAGAGAGGCATTTCCGATAACTCCATAGGCGCTCGGCATTTTGTCCTGCAGGCAAAGGTCGCCAGCACGGCCCCCGGCCGTTAGAATGGCGACCCTCGAACCATGCTGACGGATTCCGGTCCGATAACGACGATTGTGCCGCCGATGCCCCTAATGTCTTCCTCTGCCGAACTGCATTCGATCCTGACCCCGCCAGTACCAACTGGCCCCGGGGATAAGATCCAATGGGGCAACCTTTATGGCAGTGCACTAGCAGCTGCTGTGGCGAACGCCGCCAAATTGCACAACTCTGTAACTCTGGTCATTGCGCCGGACACTGCGTCAGTGGATCGCCTCGAACGCGATATAGGGTTGTTTCTTGATGGCGTGGAACAGGCGCCGGAAGTATTGCGCTTCGCCGATTGGGAGACACTGCCATACGACTCCTTCTCGCCACACCAGGACATTATTTCCCAGCGCATGCGCGCCCTGTATCAACTAACCCTGGGCCGAAAAAGCATACTGATCGTCGCCGCCCAAACGCTTTGTCAGAAGATCGCGCCAAAATCCTACATCATCGCCAATAGCCTGCTGTTGCGCGTGGGCGAACGCCTCGAGCTTACCGGCTTGCGCAGCCAGCTGGCAGCTGCGGGATATCAGGCGGTGGATACGGTGTTCCAACACGGTGAGTTTGCCGTGCGCGGTGCACTGCTGGATATTTTCCCCATGGGCAGCGAGCAGGCTTATCGGATTGAGCTGTTCGATGATGAAATCGAGTCGCTGCGCGAATTCGACCCGGAGACGCAGCGCACCATACGCCAAGTCAATGAGATCGAGCTGTTGCCAGCGAAGGAATGCCCGCTGGATAAAGCCGCCATAGCGCATTTCAAAAACCAGTGGCACAGCTTGTTTCAAGGCGATGCCAAATCCTGTCCGGCTTATCAGGATATTTCTTCGGGCCTGTCTCCGGCGGGCATCGAATATTATTTGCCGCTATTTTTCCCAGAGAGCGCCAGTCTTTTCGAGTATCTACCGCCCTCTGCCGTTACAGTAGTTATTGGCGGGCTGGAAGACGCCATCGAAACCTTTTGGCGCTCAGCGCACAACCGTTTTGAAAGCCGCCAGGGTGATCGCCTGCGGCCCATTTTGCCGCCTGGCCAACTTTTCTGGGCCGCGAATGAAATTTTTAGCCGGCTGAAACCGCTAGCGCGTATATCCGTGCGTGAGCAGCCCGTCGAGGAGCGTCAGGGCCATTACAATTTCGCCAGCCAACTTCTTCCCAACCTGCAAATCAACTCTAAAAATCCAAATCCATTGTCGGCTTTGGAAACGTTTCTCCTCGAGCAGGATCTGCGCGTTCTGTTTTGCGCGGAATCCTCCGGACGGCGGGAGGCGTTGCAGGAGCAACTGGCAAAGATTGGTGTGAAACCGAAGGGTGTTGCCAATATTGCGCAATTCCTCGTCTCCACCGATCGCAGTGCGATCACCGTCGCGGCTCTTGACCAGGGATTGATCGACCCTCACAACCAAATCGCCGTCATCGCCGAAGGGCAGTTATATGGCCAGCGCGTACAACAGCAGCGCAGACGCAAGAAAGCTGGTAGCGATGATCCCGACAGTATCATCAAAAATCTCACCGAGCTGAAAATCGGCGCTCCCGTGGTGCATGAAGATAACGGTGTCGGCCGCTATCGCGGCTTGCAGTGTCTACAGGTGGATGGCCAGGAACACGAATTCCTGCTGATCGAATACGCTGACCAAGCCAAACTCTACGTACCGGTCGCCAATCTACACCTGATCAGCCGCTACACTGGGGCGGACGAAGATCACGCGCCGCTCCATCGACTGGGCAGTGACCAGTGGCAAAAAGCCAAACGCAAAGCTGCGGAACAGATTCGCGATGTGGCCGCCGAATTACTCGAAATTTACGCAAGGCGAGAAGCGCGGCAAGGCTTCGCCTTTAAAGACCCAGATGTTGCCTACCACGAATTCGCCGCGAGCTTTCCTTTTGAAGAAACGCCCGATCAGCTGAATGCCATAGAAGCAGTCAAAGCCGACATGATGCGCCGGCAACCCATGGATAGACTGGTGTGTGGCGACGTTGGCTTCGGCAAGACGGAAGTGGCCATGCGTGCAGCTTTCATCGCTGTGCAAAATGGCAAGCAGGTTGTGGTGCTTGTACCCACTACCCTGTTGGCGCAGCAACATTTCGAAAATTTTAAAGATCGTTTTGCCGACTGGCCGGTGCACATTGAATCCATTTCCCGCTTCAAGACAGCGAAAGAAATTGAACAGATCCAGAAGCGTGTAGCGGAAGGAAAAATCGATATTTTGATCGGTACCCACAAACTGCTGCAGGGATCTCTGCAATACCCCAACCTGGGTCTATTGATAGTGGATGAGGAACACCGATTCGGCGTACGCCAAAAAGAGGCGCTGAAAGCGCTACGCGCTGAAGTCGACATACTCACCATGACCGCCACGCCGATTCCTCGCACCCTCAATATGGCGATGAATGGCATCCGCGATCTCTCCATTATCGCCACCCCGCCCGCCAAGCGCCTATCCATCAAAACCTTTGTGCGGGAATTCGACCTGGCTATTGTTAAAGAAGCCATATTGCGGGAGATCCTTCGCGGCGGGCAGGTGTACTACCTGCACAATGAGGTTAAGACCATCGACAAAACCGCGCGCGAACTGGCGGAAGCCATACCGGAAGCGCGTATCCAAGTGGGCCACGGGCAAATGCGCGAGCGCGAATTGGAATCGGTCATGAGCGATTTCTATCACAAGCGTTTCAACGTGTTGGTTTGTACCACCATTATTGAAACGGGTATCGACGTACCCAGCGCCAATACGATCATCATCGAACGGGCGGATAAATTCGGGCTGGCACAACTCCATCAATTGCGCGGTCGGGTCGGGCGTTCACACCATCAGGCTTACGCCTACCTGCTGACCGCCAATGCCAAGGTCATGACCGCTGATGCGCACAAACGTCTGACGGCGATAGCCGAGGCCCAGGACCTCGGCGCGGGCTTTTTGCTGGCATCCCACGATCTGGATATCCGTGGCGCAGGCGAACTGTTGGGCGAAGAGCAAAGCGGGCAAATGCAAGCAATTGGTTTCTCTCTTTATATGGATATGCTCGAGCGCGCGGTGAAAGCCATGCGCAAAGGCGAGATCATTGACCTGGACCAGCCGGTGCACGGCGGCACCGAAATCAATCTGCGCTTGCCCGCATTGATCCCGGACGATTATCTCGCCGATGTGCATACACGTTTAATCTTGTACAAGCGTATTGCCAGTGTGAAAAACGCCGATGAATTGGACGAGCTGCAAGTGGAAATGATTGATCGTTTCGGCCTGCTGCCCGACGCCACAAAAAATCTGATGCGCGTGACGCGCTTGAAATTGCTCGCCGCGCAATTGGGCATTACCAAGGTGGAGGCCAATAAAGAATTCGGGCGTATCGAGTTCGGCAACAAAACGACGGTGGATCCACTGACAATCGTTAAATTGGTGCAGACCCGACCACAGTG
>JAEZGT010000081.1 GCA_023416875.1 Pseudomonadota bacterium | reverse complement strand
TGCATCATGATGGTTTTACCGGCTTTCGGCGGCGCAACGATCAGGCCGCGCTGTCCTTTACCGATGGGTGAAATCAAGTCGATGATGCGGCCTGTAAGGTCTTCGGTGGAACCGTTGCCGGTCTCCAATACCATGCGTTCTTGGGGAAAGAGCGGGGTAAGGTTTTCGAAGAGAATTTTATTGCGGGAGTTTTCAGGCTTATCGAAATTGATTTCGTTGACTTTCAGTAGCGCGAAGTAGCGTTCGCCTTCTTTCGGCGGGCGGATTTTGCCGCTGATATAGTCGCCAGTGCGAAGGTTGAAGCGACGGATCTGACTGGGCGAAACGTAAATATCGTCGGGGCCAGCCAAGTAGGAAGATCCGGCTGAGCGCAGGAATCCAAAACCGTCCTGCAGGATTTCCAGAACACCATCTCCATAAATATCTTCACCGCTTTTAGCGTGCCGCTTTAGCAGGTTGAAAATTACGTCCTGCTTGCGCGAGCGAGCGAGGCTTTCCAGGCCCATGGACGTCGCCATGTCGATCAGTTCTTCGATGGGTTTGGTCTTCAGATCGGTTAGATTCATGTGTGTATGTACAAGTGGTTGATTGCAGATTTGGCCGGGCCGGAGAAGAGCCGGGCGGGTATTTTGTTATTAAAAATTTAAGAAAATGATTCAGGAAGCCGCGTTTTAGTTTTGCCAGACGTCACGAATAGTCATAGAAAATAAATCGAGGAAATTCAACAGAAGCATTGAATAAGGTTTGACTATGGCATTCGCCCATCGAACTAGCAGAAATCCAGGAGGTAATTGCCGATGGGAGGGATGTGCGAATGATTTTTGGTCGGCCAGCGAGCTGAGTATAGTCACAAACTCAACTGAGTGCAAAGCCGGTCGGAACATAATTGCGGACGACAAGCGCCGTCCGCAGCGGTCGACATTTAAACCCGATCAGAGGTTGGAGTCAATAAAGGCGGTCAACTGAGCGCGCGACAAAGCGCCCACTTTGGTGCTCTCGGCGTTGCCCTGCTTAAATAGAATCAGTGTTGGAATGCCACGCACATTAAATTTGGCTGGCGAGCTCTTATTAACATCGACATCAACTTTACAGATCTTGATTTTGCCTTCGTAAACACCGCTCAATTCGTCGAGTACAGGGGCGATCATTTTGCATGGGCCGCACCAAGGCGCCCAGAAATCCACCAGAACGGGAAGGTCAGCCTTCAGCACTTCCTGCTCAAAGGTCTCGTCGGTTACGTTTACGATGTTGCTCATGTTGGAGTCTCCAGGGACAGTACAGCAAACGCGCAATTCTAAGGACAGACGATGTGCGGAACAAGCCCCGGTGTGTCCACCGGGATGATCTTGGGCAGGCCCGCCGCCGAATGGTTCAGGGCGAGTTGCTGATCGCAGGCGGCCAAGCTGGGGTAGCGGCACTGGGCGCAGTGTAATGGCGCAGCAACTCCATTTGGGCTGCGGGGTGATCTGGAGAGTAGGTCTGCACATAAACCCCTTCCGGCAGAAGTTCCCAGCGCTGGCGACCATCATTTAGGTAAAGTTCGAGCTCATTCAGTACCCGCGTACCCAAATCCGGCGACTCTATGGGGAAACATACCTCTACCCGACGATTGAGATTGCGCTCCATCAGATCCGCGCTGGCGCAGTAGACCTTGGGTTCAGCGTTTGCGAAATAGTAGACGCGGGAGTGCTCGAGAAATCGCCCGAGAATGGAAAATACACGAATGTTCTCTGAAATGCCGGGAATTCCTGGCTTTAATACGCACATGCCGCGAATGATCAGATCGATTTTCACGCCGGCCTGGGACGCCTTGTACAGAGCGTGAATCACTTTGGATTCGGTCAGCCCGTTGCATTTGAGGATGATGCGGGCGTCCTTCCCTTCCGCTTTGGCTTTGATCTCGCTGTCGATCATGCGCAGCAATTGGCGCTTGAGGGTGAACGGAGCGTGATACAGCTTGTTCATTTTCTCGGTTTTGCCCATCCCGGTGAGCTGTTGGAAGATGCGATGCACGTCTTCGCAAATGGCGGGTTCGGCCGACAGGAGAGAGTAGTCGGTATACAAATGGGCATTGCCACTGTGGTAGTTGCCGGTGCCCATGTGGCAGTAGCGCTTGAACTGGCCGTTCTCGCGCCGCACGATCAGAATCATCTTGGCGTGGGTCTTGTAACCCACCACCCCATAGACCACCACCGCGCCGGCTTCCTGCAAGCGGCTGGCAAGCTCCAGGTTCTCCTCTTCATCAAAGCGCGCGCGCAATTCCACCACCACGGTTACCTCTTTGCCGTTGCGTGCCGCATCAAGCAATGCGTCAACGATGGAAGATTCGTGTCCGGTGCGATAGAGCGTTTGTTTGATCGCGACCACATCCGGGTCCTTCGCCGCTTGTCGCAACAACTGGATTACCGGTGTGAACGACTCGAATGGGTGCAGCAGCAGGTAGTCCCGCTTGGAGATGGCTTCAAAAATATTGTCTTTGCGGCTGAAGCCTTTGGGCAGGCTGGGGGTGAACGGCGGATAGAGTAGATCCGCACGCGCCACCATGGAAGGCAGCCGCATCAGCCGTTTCAGGTTCACTGGGCCGTTGACGCGATAGAGATCGTCCTCTTTCAAGCCGATTTCATTGAGGAGAAAATCCGTCAGCTCTTTGGGACAGTTGTCGGCAACCTCCAGGCGCACCGCGTTGCCAAAGCGGCGGGAGTGCAGCTCGCCGCGCAGGGTGCGCGCCAAGTCGGCGATACCCTCGATGTCGACGTCCAGGTCGGCGTTGCGGGTGATGCGGAATTGATAGCAACCTTTGATCGTCATGCCTGGGAAGAGCTTGTCCGCATGGGCGTGGATCATGGAGGAGAGAAACACAAAATCGTTGGCTTTGCCGCTGATGTGATCCGGCACGGCGATGATCCGGGGCAGGGAGCGCGGCGCCGGCACTATGGCCAAGCCCAAATCGCGGCCGAAGGCGTCCTTACCTTCCAGCGCGACGATAAAGTTGAGGCTTTTGTTCACCAAGCGCGGAAACGGGTGCGCCGAGTCCAAGCCGATCGGGCTCACCACAGGCAGCACTTCCTGCATGATGTAATCTTCGATCCAAGCAGCGTGGGCAGCAGTCCATTGGCTGCGGCGCAGAAAGCGGATACCGGCGTCGGCGAGCGCCGGTATCAAGGTGTCGTTGAGAATGTCGTACTGCTTTTTCACTATGTCGTGGCAGATCTCGCTGATCAGCTTCAAGCAGTCGCGGGTCTGCAATCCGTCGGGGCCGGTCACCTCGCGCTCAAAGCGGATGCTTTGGATCAGGCCCGCTACGCGAATTTCGAAGAACTCGTCCAGGTTCGAACTGAAAATCACCAGAAACTTCAGCCGTTCCAGCAGTGGATGCGTCTCGTCGAGCGCCTGCGCCAGCACGCGCTCATTGAAATAGAGATGGCTGAGTTCACGGTTGATGAAATAGCTCGGATTATCCAGAACCAGATCAGCGGAGTCAGCTTTGCTTTCCTGTAAATCGGACATAAAAGTGCGTGGACCAACCTCGAAAATGGATGCACATATACGCACGCTTATTATCGCGGTCAATTTTGACGAATTTGCGTAACCCTTTAACTATAACCCACCCGCCGCATGCGCGCGTGGGTGCGCATCTCAGGTGTCGAAGGCGGCCAGGGTGTCGTTGAGAAACCGCAGGCCGAGAGAGGTAGGTCGCAGTCGGTCGGCTGTGTCTTCCAGCAGTCCGCGTGCAATAAGCTGCGGTAGATAGGACGTCAAACTCGCATCTGCCACTTGAGTGCGTTCGGCAAACCAGCGTCTCGGCACGCCGTCCACCAAGCGCAGTGCGTTCATCATAAATTCGAGTGTTTGCTGCTCTTTCGCCACGTAATCCCAGCCCGCAGTAAAAGGCTTTACCGGATCGAGATAATCGGCGGGTTTGCGGGTTTTGCGGTAGCGCATGATGCCTTCGCCGGGAATGGTGATTTTGCCGTGAGCGCCGGCGCCCAGCGCCAGATAATCGCCGAATTGCCAGTAATTCAAGTTGTGCTGTGACTGCCTACCCGGGCGGCTGTAGGCGGAGACTTCGTATTGGGCAAAACCGGAATCCTGCAACAGCGACTGCCCGGCATCCTGAATATCCGACAGAATTTCATCTTCCGGTAACGGCGGTGGACGGCTGAAAAAAACGGTGTTGGGCTCGATGGTGAGCTGGTACCAGGAAATATGTTCCGGTTGTAGGGCGGTGGCCTGTTGCAGATCGGCACACGCCTCTGTCACGGTTTGCTCCGGCAGGCCGTGCATCAAGTCGAGATTGATATTGTCGAACCCTGCACGGCGCGCCGCAGCAAAAGCCGCCAAGGCTTCACGGCTGCCGTGAATTCTGCCCAGGCGCTGTAGATGCGTGTCATTAAAACTCTGAATGCCAAAGGATAGGCGATTGACGCCAGCGCTGCGATAACCTTCGAGATTGTCGTACTCCGCAGTGCCTGGATTGGTTTCCAAGGTAATTTCCGCAGCGTCCTCCAGACCGATTTTTTTATCGGCGGCGGCGAGAATTGCCGCGATGCTGGTCGCCTTGAACAGACTGGGCGTACCGCCGCCAAAAAAAATCGAGCGCAGTTTGCGCCCTTGGACCAAGTGAAGATCTTGTTCCAGGTCGTTCAGCAGCGCGGCGACATATTCCGCTTCCGGAATCGTTTTTGTTTCGTGCGAATTAAAATCGCAATAAGGACATTTACGCACACACCAAGGGATGTGCACATAAAGGCTGAGCGGAGGCAAGATCATTTTGCGAAAGGAAAATGCGCGAGGGATTGCAGCAGTGCTTGCAGTGCAATGGCGCGGTGACTGATGCGATTTTTTTCCGCTTTATCCAGCTGCGCGGCGGAGCAATTGTGCGTCGGCACAAAAAACAGCGGGTCGTAGCCAAAGCCGCCCTCACCGACTGGTTCGCGCAAAATCCTACCTTCCCAGGCGCCCTGGCAAATCAGCGGCGTTGGATCATTGGCGTGGCGCATCAAAACCAATACACAGTGATAGCGCGCGGTGCGCAATTCATCTGGTACCTCAGCCAAATCCTGTAACGACTTGGCGTTATTGTCGGTGT
>JAEZGT010000300.1 GCA_023416875.1 Pseudomonadota bacterium | reverse complement strand
GTGGATGACGTGGTGCAGGCATTGGAATCCCGCAAACACCCCCACAGCAACGTCAAAAAAAACAAACGCCCGCGCAAGAAGCTGCTCACCGATGACTTCGGCGAACCTTTGCGCTGGGTATGGGTCGAGGATTAATCGTGAAGAAGCACTGGCTGTTCAAAACCGAGCCCCATGTTTTCAGCATCGAAAACCTGGAAAGTTCCGCGAACAAAACCACCCGCTGGGATGGCGTGCGCAACTATCAGGCGCGCAACCTGCTGCGCGATGAAATCAAAGTGGGCGACGACGTTTTCGTTTACCACAGCCAGTGCAAAATCCCCGGCATAGTCGGGCTGGCCAAGGTGGTGAAAGCGGCCTATCCAGATCCTGCGCAATTCAATCCTGAAAGCGACTATTTCGATCCCAAAGCCGATGCGGACAACCCGCGCTGGTTCTGCGTCGATATTCAGCACCAGAAAACCTTCGCCAAAGTGATCCCTCTGCAGGAACTCAAACAAAACCCGGATCTGCACGACATGGTGCTGCTAAAACAGGGGCGCCTTTCGGTGCAGCCGGTCACGGCGGAACAGGCAGCAGTGATCAAACGCGATTACTCGATGAAATGAGCGGAGAACTTTCCCTCGCACGCCAGCAGGTTCATATCTGGCTCGTGGATCCGACGACTGTCACCGATACCGACCTGCTCGCCTGTTACCACGAGTTGCTCTCTCCGGATGAGCACGCCAAATGGCAGCGCTATCGCTTCGACAAAGACAAACATCAGCACTTGGTTACCCGCGCGCTGATTCGCACCACTCTGTCCCGTTACGAACCCTCAATCGCGCCGCAAGATTGGCGTTTTGAACTGAACCCGCACGGCAAACCCGCCATCGCCAATTCGCTTTCCAGACCGCTGCACTTCAATCTTTCCCACACCCAAAATCTCGCCGCCTTGGCCGTAACCCGCTGCGCGCCCATAGGGGTAGATGTGGAGAAACTCAAAGCGGTAGAACAAGTACGTGGATTGGCAGAGCGCTGTTTTGCGAATGGGGAAATCGCCTTTGTCTTCAGCGGCGACAAGGCGGCAGTAATGGAGCGTTTTTTTAAACTTTGGACTTTAAAAGAGGCTTATATCAAAGCGCACGGTTGCGGTATGAGTCTGTCACTGCATTCAGTGGCGTTCGATCCACTCGCAGAACCTCTAACAGTAACCTTTGACGATACCCACGATGACCGACCGGAAGAGTGGTGCTTTCGCCATTGGGAGCTGGGCGAGCATTTGCTGTCTCTGGCACTGAACGTATCTGAACGGCGGGGCGCGGAAATCGAGATTTTTCACACGATTCCGCTGCACTCCACCGCTCCCGTGGCAGTCCCACCGCAGGCCAACGCCAATCAAAGTTTGTCGAAGTAGCCGGCGAGCAGATAACCGACGACGGAAATCAGCACCAGTATCGAAATCAGGATCGCCATCAAGCCCCAAAAACGAAAGGGCCGGCGCTCGACCTTGTAAATTCCCTCGCTGAGCACCTGATCCACCCGGGCCTGATCTTCAGGATAAAGTTTGGGCATCTCTGTTTTACCTCATGAATCGGCGTTGCCGTTTTTTATTTTGTTCCTTAACTCGCTGCCACCGCGCGATCCTTCGCCCAGGCGCGCAGCATGTTCATTTGTTCCGCCATGATCACCGACAGCGGTCGGGTATTGGCAATAGCGGTGCGAATATGTTCCATGTTTGCGGTTTCACCGCGGGCGGAGGCGCTATAGAGCGCAGACACGATCGCCTGCTCCACTTCCGCACCGGTAAACCCTTCACTGATCGCCGCCAGCTCATCGAGCGCAAAATTGCGACTGGACAGACCACGTTTTTCGATATGAATTTCGAAAACTTTGCGGCGACTCTCCGCATCCGGCAGATCCACAAAAAAGATTTCATCGAAACGGCCTTTGCGCATTAATTCGGGCGGCAAAATGCTGATGTCGTTGCTGGTCGCAACCAGAAAAACTCGGCTCTTACGCTCCGCCATCCAGGTCAGCAGTGTGCCAAGCAGACGCTTGCTGGTGGCATTTTCGCCGTCGTTCTGCGCCAAGCCTTTTTCGATTTCGTCGATCCACAACACACAGGGCGACATGACATCGGCCAACTTCAGGGCGTCACGCAGATTTCTTTCCGTTTCGCCGACATATTTGTTGTACACCGCTGCCATATCCAAACGCAGGAGCGGCAATCCCCAAATTCCGGCGATGGCCTTGGCGGCCAGACTTTTACCGCCGCCCTGTACGCCAAACAACAGCACGCCTTTGGGTGGATCGATTTTGCCCTGGACCTCCGTGCCAACCATGGCCTGCTGGCGCTCGGCAAGCCAAGCCTTCAAGCGATTGAATCCGGCGATATCCTTCAGATGTGCGGTGCTGTATTCGAAGTGCAGCACGCCGTCCATATCCATCAGCGCGAACTTCGCTTTTGCCACTTCCGGCAAGTCGCTCTCATTGATCGCGCCGTCATCGACGATGGCGCCGCGTGCCAGACGGCGCACATCTTGATGCGGAAGACCGCGCAGATTATTGACCAGCTTCTGCAACGAAGCGTTGTCAGTTTTAATGCGCTCGCCTTTATTGCGATCGGACCAGAGTTTGGCCTCTTCGCGGATCAGCGCGAGAATCTCTTCGTCAGTGGGCAGGTGCATCGGCAGTACTGCGGCATGGCGCGCGACTTCCGCCGGCAACTTTAGGCGATGACTGATCAACACCACCTTGTGGCGCGCTGCCATCTGGTTGAGCGCTATATCCTTTAACAGGCGTACCATTTTCGGCTCATCCAGATAAGGATGCAGATCACACAGGACAAATGCGCTGGCCTTTTGGCATTTCTTGATGTAGCTGAGCACCTCTTCAGGCTTGGCCTGATTGTTCTCATCCTCGGAGCGCAGGCCAAATCCCAGTGGTTGCAATCCGTCAGTCGCCGACCAACGCCAGCTGCCGATACCCTCTTCGCGGAAATATTTCTGCAGCAGACTGAGGGCGCGGGTTTCGTCATAAGTCTCCACCACCATCAATGAAATATTGGAGTGGAGCAGAATACTCAGGTCGTTGTAGTTCATGGGTGCTCGTTTCCGATTTGCGGCATCCCGTTCGCCGCGTCTTCCGTAATTGGTTAGAATCCAGCGCTATTGTGATTTGCCGAGCGGCATAGGTAGGCCATTATGCATCAATCCCCTTTCCAGCGTCTGTCCGTTACGGATCGTTTGATCAACCAGTTCGACCGCGCCCTGCGCACTCTCCACCCCGGTGGCGTCGCCGCCAACCGTCCCTCCCCCGCTGCCCGTGTAGACGAGTCTGAACTCTCGGATAGCGAGCGCCGTCATGCTGCGGGACTGATGCGGGTCAACCATTCAGGTGAGGTCTGCGCACAAGCGCTGTATCAGGGACAGGCTGCCACTGCGAAATTGGCCAATGTGCGCAAAAAAATGGAGATCGCGGCGGATGAAGAGATCGACCACTTGGCTTGGTGTGACGAGCGCCTGCGCCAACTGCACAGCCGCCCGAGCCTGCTCAACCCAATCTGGTATGGACTGTCTTTTGGTCTGGGGGCGGCGGCGGGTTTGGTGAACGATAAGGCTAGCCTGGGATTTGTCGCGGCGACTGAGGAACAAGTGGGTGAGCATCTGCGCGATCACCTCAAACGCCTACCCCGGGAAGACCAAAAATCCCAGGCCATAGTGCAAACCATGTTAAAGGAGGAAGAGGCTCACGGTCAGAATGCCCTGCGAGCAGGGGGATATCGTTTTCCCAAACCGGTAAAAGCACTGATGCGTCTGACATCCAAGCTGATGACGGCCACCAGCTATAGGATTTGAGAGCCAGCTATAGGATTGAGAGATAGGAGAAGCCGCATTAAGCGGCCTCAACAACCTCGAAGGAGTGAGTGATCTCAACTCCTGCCGCACGCAGCATGATGGACGCGGAGCAGTATTTCTCGGAAGACAGGTTGACCGCGCGCTCGACCTGACTTTCCTTGAGGTTGCGCCCGCTGACGACAAACTTGAGATGGATTTTGGTAAATGGCGAAGGAACACCCTCGGCGCGTTCAGCTTCCAGATCCGCCCGGCAGCTGACCACATCCTGGCGCGCTTTTTTCAGAATGCTCACCACATCAAACGATGCGCACCCGCCCAACCCCAGCAGGATCATCTCCATGGGGCGAACCCCCATATTGCGGCCGCCGTGGTCCGGCGGGCCGTCGATCACCACGGCATGTCCGCTGCCGGACTCCGCCACAAACATTGCATCCCCTACCCATTTGATCGTTCCGCGCATGCTCATTCTCTCCACCACCAATGCAGCTAGGCTGCCACTGCAACCTCTGCGTAAAGGGCCGAAAGCCTACCATATCCGCCAGTGCGGCAAGCAACAAAACTGTGTGCTTCGTAACACTTGCGATTCGATAAGCTGGCGGGCAAATTCGGATTGTGCTCCTATACGGCGCGCACCCGTTCGTTGCGCAATATCACGTCTATACTGAGAACGGGTGCGACTGTGGTTTCGATTTTGACTGCGGGCACGTTATACTGCCGTGTCCAGCTCAGGGGGTACTCGAAGGGCCGCATAACAACAACTACACCAAACTTTATAAAAATCGAGGATTGCGATCTTGGTTTCCGTGACTCTATCACCTCATGTCAAGAATTTAGAAAGTTTCCTCAGCCACTGTCATCGCAGACGGTATCCCGCCAAAAGTACGCTCATCTACGCCGGCGATAAGAGCGACTCGCTTTACTACATCATCAAAGGTTCCGTAACCGTTCTGATCGAAGATGAAGAAGGTCGCGAAATGATTGTCGCTTACTTGAATGATGGCGACTTCTTCGGCGAGATGGGTCTGTTCGATGAAAAGGACAACCGCAGCGCCTGGGTGCGAGCGAAATCCGAGTGTGAAATTGCGGAAATCAGCTACGCCAAATTCCAGGAATTATCAGAAGATCACCCCGAATTTCTCTATGCCCTCGGCTCACAAATGGCTCGTCGCCTGCGTGCCACGACCCGCAAGGTGGGCGACCTCGCATTTCTTGATGTGACCGGCCGCGTAGCCCGCACTCTGCTGGATTTGTGCAAAGAGCCCGATGCCATGACCCACCCGGACGGCATGCAGATCAAGATTACTCGCCAAGAGATTGGACGCATCGTTGGTTGCTCGCGGGAGATGGGCGGCCGGGTGTTGAAAACCCTGGAAGATCAGGGCTTGGTATCCGTGAAAGGCAAAACCATGGTGGTGTACGGCACACGTTAACCGCTTTTCCCTGAAAACAAAAAGCCCCGGTATACCGGGGCTTTTTGTTTTCAGTGTCTTTACGACCGGGAACACGGCAGATCAAACAACTCCGCCAACTTTTCGCCGGGCTCCGGCGCCCGCATAAAAGACTCGCCCACCAGAAATCCATGCACATTGCGCTCGCGCATGACGGCTACATCGGCGCGAGTCAAAATGCCGCTTTCAGTAATGACAAGACGGTCATTGGGAATAATCGGCAGCAAATCAAAGGTAGTCTGTAGTGTTACGTCGAAGGTATGCAGATTGCGGTTGTTGATGCCGATCAGACGGTTAGGCAGCTCCAAGGCGAGATCCAATTCGGCGCGATCGTGCACCTCTACCAACACATCCATACCCAGCTCGAGCGCCAATTGATTGAGTTCGCGCAATTGTGCCGGCTGCAAGGCGGCAACAATTAACAAAATACAGTCGGCGCCCAGAGCCCTGGCCTCCAAAACCTGATAAGGATCGACGAGAAAATCTTTGCGGATCACTGGCAAGCGGGTCGCATCCCGTGCCTGCTGCAGATATGCGTCCGCCCCTTGAAAAAAATCCACGTCAGTCAACACCGACAAACACGCTGCTCCGGCAGCTTCATAGCTGCGCGCAATCGCCACGGGATCAAAATCTTCACGGATGACGCCTTTGCTCGGCGACGCCTTTTTAATTTCGGCGATCACTGCGGGCTGGCCCTTCTCAATGCGCTCTGCTAGAGCCCGAACAAAGCCACGCGCGGGCGGCACCTCAGCAGTTTGTGCGCGCAAATCCTCGGTGGAGCGCAGCCGTTGCCGGTCTGCGATCTCTTCATGTTTACGCACGATAATTTTGCGCAGGATGGTTGGTGTATCTGTCACGATTCCGCCTTATTTGAATGCTCATCTTCCCGTCACGCGGGAACGAAACACTGACTCAACTCAGCCAGCTCTTTCAGTTTTTCTGCCGCCAGCCCCGCAGCAATGATGTCCTCCGCCATGGCCACTGCCATTGGGAGATCCCGCGCCAAGCCGGCGACATAAATCGCGGCTCCGGCATTCAAGGCGATCATATCGGCCGCTTTAACTCCCGCCGGTGTCTCGCGCTTGCCTAAAGCATCCCGAATCAAACGCAGGGATTCTTCAGCAGAAGTCACCTGCAGGCCATCCAGAGAAGTAGAGTCAATGCCAAATTGAGACGGCTCAATGGTGTATTCGCGGATCTCGCCGCTGCGTAGTTCGGCGATATGGGTGGGCGCCGCCAGGGAAATTTCATCCAGACCGTCCTGCGAGCGCAGCGCAATCACATGCTGACTGCCCAGACGCGCTAGTACGTCGACAAAAACGCGGCAAAGTCTCGTATCAAAAACCCCGACCACCTGCCGCTTGGCACCCGCCGGATTAGTCAAAGGGCCGAGCATATTAAAAATGGTGCGCAGACCCAGCTCCCGGCGCGGAGCCACGGCATGTTTCATCGCCCCGTGATGCGCCGGCGCAAACATAAATCCCACCCCCAGCTCCTCAATGCAGCGGGCCACTTGCTCCGGAGACAGGTTCAAGTTAACTCCCGCAGCCTCCAACACATCGGCGCTGCCGGTGGTGCTGGTAACCGAACGATTGCCGTGCTTTGCCACGCGCCCGCCAGCAGCGGCGACAACCAGCGCGGACGCCGTGGAAACATTAAACAACCGGGAGCCATCGCCGCCGGTACCGCAGGTATCCACCAGATTGTCGAACCTGACCGCCACCTTGGTCGCCAGGTCGCGCATGACCTGAGCTGCGGCGGCAATCTCCTCCACAGTCTCGCCCTTCATACGCAATCCCACCAAAAACCCGCCGACCTGGGCGGGAGTGGCAACACCCGTCATAATCTGGTTCATGACATCGGTCATCTGCGCATGATCCAGGTCCCGCCGCTCAACCACTAGAGCAAGCGCTTCTTTTAATTCCATGTAGCCTCCGGAATTTTCAAAAAATTTTTCAGGAGCGCGTGACCGTGCTCGCTCATGATCGACTCTGGATGGAACTGCACACCACAAAGAGGCCAATGCCGATGCTGTACGCCCATGATTTCAATGCTATCTTTTTGGGTGCCCTGCACCCACGCTGTAACCGTCAGTTCGGTCGACAAAGAAGCAGGATCCGCCACCAGCGAATGATAGCGTGCAACCTTATAGGGGCTCGGCAGTCCGCGGAAAAGACCGGCGCCGACATGCTCAATCATCGAGGTTTTGCCATGCATCACCCGCCGTGCACGCACCACTTTCCCACCGAAAGCGGTGGCGATGCATTGGTGCCCTAGGCAAATACCAAGCACCGGCACAAAAGCAGCGAATTCACGGATCAACGGCACGCTGACCCCGGCTTCGGCCGGCGTACAGGGGCCCGGCGAAATGACTATACGACTCGGCGCCAGCTTCCGGATAACATCCACATCCAATTCATCATTGCGCCGAACCTCCACGTTCTCACCCAGCTCCACTAGATAGCGGACTATGTTGTAGGTGAAGGAATCGTAGTTATCCACCATCAGCAGCATGGTTTGGTTCAGCCGAAAAATCAGGCATTATACGGCAACCCAAGCGGCAGCAAAGCGGATCAACGTTTGTCGAAGTACTTTACAAAGACTCTGCCCCTCACTCAGTTAATGCACCAAAATCGCGATCATTCCCGTCATTGGCTACACTGACTTATGATGCGTGGCGGTTGGCAACGACAAGGATGTGTTAACTGATAAATAAAAATGAGCCGTAATTCCGCCGCTTAAAAGGACATGCAGCACATATTAAGGTTTATCTTCTCTTGCATCGGCATCTGCGGCACTGGGGCAGGACACATTGTCCTCGGTAATTGGAATACAATTTGCTCAATCTTTTGACACGTAAATCAGCCGGGATATATATCCGCAAAAACCGTTGTTTTTAAATGGTTTCTGCTGCTCAAGGTTGAGCGCCCATTTCATGAGTTAGAGCGACATATGTCACGCAAACCTTTAAAGCCGGGCCATTTGGAATTGATCAATCAGCGCGGTCGCGAGCCTATCCAGCCGCCGCGCCTTTTGGCCCATATCCAAAAGAACACTCTCACTCATTGCGAACAACTATTGGCGCACCTGTTTTCCGCCACCGACGACCTGTTTTACGACCTTTCAAGACGAGCATCCAGTAACAACGAGCAAAATCTCTACTTTGAGGCCATGCGTGAAATCCGCGTGCGTCGCGAAGGTATCGCCAATCGATTTTTACGCACGACCAGCCAGAACTTCAGCGATCTTATCGATGCCAATAATCAAGGGGGTTTCGAAGTAGGAGCGCGCGAGCAGGACACCAAACTGGCGATTGTGGAGGGCGACGATCTCGAGGTGGATCTGGCGCGCAGCAACATGGTCAGCCGCACCCGGGATATCTATCGCGAGGAACTTTACGAACTCGGCATGCGCCTGGATCACCTGCTTCTGCAGATCGAAATCAAGGAAGACAACAATCCCCTCGATCCCGGTTCGCTGACCAAGGCTTTTATTGAGTCCTGTCAGACCACCCTGGAAATCAATATCAAAGCCAAACTGATTCTCTACAAACTGTTTGAAAAACATGTTCTGAAGCAGCTCGGCCATGTGTATGCCGACGCCAATCAGATTCTAATGGATGCCGGCATACTGCCGAAGGTTCCTAAAAATCTCGACAATAAAGTTGTCCACGGCGGGGCCGCCCCCGTGCCCAGCACCGCCAGCGCCGCTTCGATGGAAGCCAACCCTGCATTCGCACCCATGCCGGAGTTTCGCATGGGTTACGACGCTCTTAGCATGCTTATGGCGGCCGCGCGCAACTTCGCCTTTGTAGGCTCTCCGGCTGGTACGGTAGGAAGCGTCACCGGAGGAGCTACACCGCAGTTTAACTGCTACATCTATACCACCAATCCCGGTCCAGTAATGCCGGCCCCTGAATTGACGAGCTTGCTGACCCAATCTCAACCAGCGTATGACCAGATGCTCGCCACGGGCGCCCCGCGCAATATAGTGGCTGACGCTGTGACCCAGGTTCTGAAGCAAAATGACCCTACCCAACCACAGGCGCTGGATCAAAACGAAGAAAACGTCATCAATCTGGTGGCCATGTTTTTTGATCAAATCCTTGCCGACGATGCACTGCCTCTCGAGATCCAGTCGCTGATCTGCCGCCTGCAGATACCGATCCTGAAAGTTGCACTGCGTGACCGCAGTTTCTTCAGCAACCCAGAACACCCCGCGCGCCTCCTGATCAACAGCATCACCCGAATAGGCATAGCGTTCGATACCACGAAACCGCTGGATCGCGACCCCATCTATCGCAAGATGGTCGAAATAGTGCAAATCCTCAATCGTCAGTACAAAACTGACGACCGGATTTTTAGCGAACTCGATGGGGAACTCGACGGCGTGGTAGAAAAAGAGAGCCGCAAATCTTCCGTAGTCGAGCAGCGCACCACACAGACTGAAGCGGGCAAATCGCGGATCAAACAGGCACGCATGGCCGCGCAGACATCCCTGTACCAGAAGCTCAAAGCAGTGGATCTACCGGAATTTGTACGCGGCTTTCTCACAACACACTGGCTACAGGTGATGGTTATCACCCACTTAAAGCAAGGAGCGGATAGTAGCGAGTGGATATCCAATGAGCAGACAGTTTCCGACCTGATCTGGATCAGTCAGGAACACGAAGATGCCCGCTCCCTGCAACGCAGGGAGCGCCTGCTGCCGGAGTTGCTGGATCGTATAGAGCGCGGACTGGAAGTCGCCATCGATAACCGCGATGCACGCAAAGCGAAGGTAGCGGCTCTTGAAGACGCGCTGCGCGTCGCACCCACAGCACCGCAGATCCAGGAAACCGTGGCGCCACTCAATAGCGAGCAAAAAGAAGCTCTCGGCAAAGGTGAAAACGCACCCAAAACCTGGGAAGAGATGACCGCAGTAGAGAGACAGCAAGCCAGGTATGAGGAGCTGTCCACCGGCTTCTATGAAATGGCCAAAAATATGCCGGAGGGAACTTGGCTGGAGTACTTTGACGAGGATTCCGGTAAGAATGTGCGGTGCAAGCTGGCATCTAAAATCGACGCTGACACCTACATTTTCGTCAACCGCCTAGGCTTTAAAGCTCTGGAAAAGACCCGCAAACAATTTGCTTATGACATGCAATTTAACCGGGCTCGTCAGGTAGACACCCGCGCCTTTTTCGACCGGATCATGGGCAAAGTAGTGAACAATCTCACCAATGAGGGCGCTCCCTGAGCGCCCTCCCTAAGCCCGATCACTTCCTGCTACAATCGCGGCGCTCTCGCCGGCTCCTTAAGAGCCGGCCTTTGATCAGCACATCGCAATAACAACACAGCACCAGCGACAGCAGGTCCGCGCGAGTTTCCTACGCCAACCGTCGGTTCCTCGGGATTCTTCCCGGCGGTGGCCACTGCCGCAGATCCGAGTTCAACCCGCACACGCGGTCGTAGTTGGGCACAGGAGGCGTGCTTGCCACAGGAACCGCCATGGAAATTGACAGCGTTACGCAAGTCGCCTTTATCAGCGCTAGCATCCTCTCATTCATCCTGACCGGCATTTTCCTCAGCCAAATTCGGCGCAAAACCATGCACTGGTCATTTGTTGCCGCCTGCGCTATGCAGACCGTCTGGCTTCTTAATATCGGCTTAAGCGAGTCCATGAACTTTTCTCTGGGCCACCTGATGCTGGTGGAAGCCGCCCATTTCGCCGCCTGGATATTAGCTACCACCCAAACCGTCCGCCACTACTGCCAAAACTGTCTGCCGCGCAGCTACACCTTCGGTGTGTATGGCTTTTGTGTCGCCATGTTACTAGTCGACGGCTTCTATGTGCTGCTGGAACCATCCTGGCTTGAGGCCAAGATTGTGCTGGTTTTGCAAGGCATCGTTTTCGCAATTGTTGCCCTGCTTAATGTCGAGCAGCTCTATCGCAATGTGCTGTCGGTTCGTCTGCTGAAGCTGCTGTGCTTGAATCTCGCTGCCATCTTTATTTACGACGTCTACTTTTTTTCTCAGAGCCTGGTACAGCCGGAGCTGAACCCCGGCTTTTTCCAAATCCGCGCCGTTATTGTGATAGTCACCAGCGTTTTTATGGGTATTGCCGCGATCACACTAAGTCAGACTCAAGATCAAAC
>JAEZGT010000171.1 GCA_023416875.1 Pseudomonadota bacterium | reverse complement strand
GTGCTTCGGTATCGCCGACAGCTCTTGTTGTTCTGGCAACAATTTGAAAAAGTCTTTGCTGTTTACGCAGCAATAAATTCGCATTTGTTGTTTTATTCGTATTTATCGAATTGATTTCACCGCAATTTCGTCCCATGGCATGGTGGTTGCTGTTTGGCGGGCTCTCGGCAAAAAAATATGCCACATAATTAAAGGCCTTCTGCGCGTGTTTGATTCATTTAACCTGTGTTGCACATTTTCTCGAGCGCCGCGCTGGTTATCCGTATGGATTGCTGCAGCTGTTATGACAACTGCAACGGCTGAAGCGGCAGACCACGCCGCCACCGATCAGGTATCCGCTCGCTTAATCGCTGAAACTTCGGCGGTTTTCCCGGGGGCGGAGATCTACCTGGGCGTGCAGCAAAAAATCATTCCCCACTGGCACACCTACTGGGTCAACCCGGGCGACTCCGGCAGTCCCACCACAATTGAATGGAAATTGCCCGCTGGCGCTTCTGCCAGTGAAATCCTTTGGCCCGCACCCTCGCGTATTTCCATGGGACCCATCACCAATTACGGCTATGAAAATGAAGTGACGCTGTTGAGCCGTATTCAGGTGCCCGAGAATTTGCGTCCCGGCGATAGCTTTGCCGTGAAAGCGGTAGTGGACTGGCTGGTCTGTGAAGAGGAATGTATCCCGCAGCAAGTTGCACTCGATCTGGTGCTGCCGGTGTTATCCCGTGGCGATGCGCCGGAGGAGAAAAATCCGCTGATCGCCGAGGCGTTGGCGCGGCTGCCCGTCGCAAGCCCCTGGCCTGTTCGCGCCGCTGTAGGAGCGAACAACCAGTTCCAGCTCCTGTTGGAAGCGCCAGAAGGAGCACTGGCACAACTGACGGATGCGTGGTTTTACCCTTTTGAGTGGGGCCATATTCGCCAGAGTGAACCACAGCCTTTAACGGTTTCAACCGCCGGACTTGAGCTGACTCTGCCGGCTGGAGAAGCGCCGCCCGGAACTGGTAGCCCGTTATACGGCGTATTGGTGCTGACCGAGGAGGGCGGTGCGACCCGCAGTTTTGAGGTGAGCGCCACGCTTACAGCAGCACCTCTCGGTGATTCCGGCGTGTCGGGATTGGCAACCGCGCTGCTGCTGGCATTAGCGGGGGGCATGATCCTGAATTTAATGCCCTGCGTGTTCCCGGTGCTCTCACTCAAGGCACTTTCCCTGATCGGTCAGTCGGGGCAATCGCAAACCCATATCCGCCGCCACGGCTTGGTTTATACCCTCGGGGTGCTCGCCAGTTTCGGGCTGTTGGCGCTGGTGTTGATCGCTCTTAAAGCGGGCGGTGCGCAGATTGGTTGGGGTTTTCAATTTCAATCGCCTCTGTTTGTGTTGTTAACGGCGTATCTGATGTTCGCCGTGGGATTGAGCTTATCCGGCGTGTTTTATTTCGGCGGATCCGTTGCCAATCTGGGCGCCGGCCTCGCTGCAAAATCCGGTTATGCCGGCAGCTTTTTTACCGGAGTGCTCGCGACCATCGTAGCCACCCCCTGCACAGCGCCTTTTATGGCAGCCGCCTTGGGATACGCGCTGACTCAACCTCCGGCGCAACTATTGGCCGTGTTCATCAGTCTCGGCTTAGGGCTCGCCCTGCCGTACTTGCTGCTCTCCTGGTGGCCAGGTCTGCAACGCTGGTTGCCACGCCCCGGGGCCTGGATGGACACACTCAAACAAGCCATGGCTTTTCCCATGTATGCGGCGGCTGTTTGGCTGATCTGGGTACTAGCGCGACAGGCCGGCGCCGATGCGGCAGCCCTTGCTCTGGGCGGCATAGTGCTGATCGGCTTTGCCGCGTGGCTGCACGGCGCCACTCGCAGCGGCGGTGACACTGCCGCCAAAGCGGGCTCTGTCGTCGCTGCGCTGGCGGTTGTGCTGGCGCTGGGCGGTGGCTATTCCGGCGTGAAATTGGGAGCGCCGGTGCAGGAAAATGCGCAAGCCGCGCACAACTGGCAAGCGTTTGATAACGCGCGCCTGCAAACGCTGCTGGATGAAGGCAAGCCGGTTTTTCTCAACTTTACCGCCGCTTGGTGTATCAGCTGTCTGGTCAATGAACGGGTGGCGCTCAGCCATGCCCGGGTGGTAGACGCATTCGCCGTCGATGACATCACTTATCTGAAAGGCGATTGGACCAATCGCGATCCCGCTATTACGGCTTTTTTGGCGAGCTTCGGTCGTAGCGGCGTACCCCTTTACCTGTTTTATCCGGCCGGAAAATCCACGGAACCTGTGCACCTACCGCAAATACTGACGCCGGACATAGTGCTGGCAGCGGTGCGGGCGGCGACAGCGCAGAAGCCGGAACCAGCTTCCCTGTCATCCACAACCATAAATGGCGGGAGGAACCCCTAGGCCAGTCGATCGCTGGTTTGTATCAGCCCAATGTGTTCAATTAATTAACAGGAGACTTTATGGCTATAAAAAATCTCGCCAAGCTTTTTTGCGCTGGCGTAGCGCTGACGTTTGCTGCGACCGCAGTCGTTGCGGATCCCG
>JAEZGT010000134.1 GCA_023416875.1 Pseudomonadota bacterium | reverse complement strand
CGGCATGTCCGCCACGCTTAAGCATTTTCCTGGTCATGGCGCCATCGAAGAGGATAGTCATGAGGAGCTGCCGGTGGATGAACGTAGTTTCGATGAGGTCTGGCAGTCAGACATGTCGCCGTTCCGTGCACTATTGCCATCGGCGGACGCGGTGATGCCTGGTCATCTTCTGTTTTCTGCCATAGATCCTAATCCAGTGGGTTTTTCGCCTTTTTGGCTGCAGAAAGTGCTGCGCCAGCAGCTTAACTTCAGTGGCATTATCTTTAGTGATGATTTGTCGATGGAGGGCGCAGCTGTTATTGGCGATCACCGCGATCGTGCCGAGGCGGCACTGAGTGCGGGTTGTGATGCGGTGTTGGTGTGCAATCAACCCAGGCGTGCCATTGAAGTCATCGAGCGCTTGAATGCGGTAGCCTATCCGACAAATGATCGTTTGCGACGGATGAGGGCAAAAGGTATGGCGCCTGCGGAATCGCTGGCCGCCCTGCAGAGAACCGCCCGTTGGCAAACCGCTTATGCGCAAGCGTCTGAACTGCTTCACAGTGCTTAGAGACTTGCCAGATACTCCGCAACTTGAGAGTGCAGCGCTCCCAGGGCCCCCTGAATGTGGCTCTATAGCGCCGCTTGCTGAATAATTGGCTTTCTCCAGTGGCTTCTATATACTGCGCGCCTCACTTTTTTTGCCCTATCTCCCGTTCACGTGGCCTTTGGTAGGGGTCACCACTGAAATAAGGACAACCTGATGCCCCAAATCACGCTTCCCGATGGTTCGCAACGCAGTTTCTCTGACCCGATTACGGTCATGGAATTGGCTCAGGCCATAGGTCCTGGACTTGCCAAGGCGACCCTGGCGGGTGTGGTGGACGGTAAAACCGTTGATGCCAGTTATCGAATCGAGCGGGATGCGACGGTTTCCATCATTACCGACAAGTCTGTTGAAGGGCTGGATGTTATTCGGCATTCGAGCGCCCATCTTCTCGCTCAGGCAGTCAAGCAGCTGTTTCCTGATGCGCAGGTGACTATAGGCCCTGTCATTGATGACGGCTTTTACTACGACTTTGCCTATAAACGCCCCTTCACTCCGGAAGACTTGGCTGCGATAGAGCAGCGCATGAACGAGCTGGTCGAGCAGAACATGCCGGTGCAGCGACGAGTCTTGTCGCGCGATGAGGCCGTAGCCTACTTCAAAGGTTTGGGCGAGCACTATAAAGCGGAAATCATTGAATCCATTCCCAGCGATGAGCAGTTGTCACTCTACCGCCAGGGCGATTTTGAAGATCTTTGTCGGGGCCCTCATGTGCCGGCGACGGGTAAATTAGGCCATTTCAAATTAATGAAAGTGGCTGGTGCTTATTGGCGCGGCGACTCTAAGAACGAAATGCTGCAGCGGATTTATGGCACGGCCTGGGCCAACAAAAAGGATCTGGCAGCTTACCTGCACCGGCTGGAAGAAGCGGAGAAGCGCGATCATCGCAAATTGGGCAAAAAGTTTGACCTTTTCCATATGCAGGAAGAAGCGCCAGGCATGGTGTTTTGGCATCCGCGCGGTTGGACGTTGTACACAGCTATCGAAAGTTATATGCGCGATATTCAGCGCAACAACGGTTACAAGGAGATTAAAACTCCTCAAATCATCGACCGTACGCTGTGGGAGAAGTCCGGGCATTGGGATAAATTCCGCAACAATATGTTTACGGTGGAATCGGAATCACGCGATTACGCGGTCAAGCCGATGAACTGTCCGTGCCATATCCAGGTATTCAATCAGGGCCTGAAAAGCTACCGCGACCTGCCATTGCGGCTGGCGGAATTTGGTTCATGCCATCGCAACGAAGCGTCCGGTACTCTGCAGGGCTTGATGCGTGTGCGCGGCTTTACCCAGGACGACGCTCATATCTTTTGCAGTGAGGCAATGATTCAGGCGGAAGTGTCACAATTTACTGATCTGCTTTTCAGTGTCTATGCTGACTTTGGTTTTACCGATGTGATCATTCGTCTGTCGACGAGACCGGAGCAGCGTGTCGGCAGTGATGCGATTTGGGATAAGGCTGAAAAAGCCTTGGCCGATGCGCTCGACACCAAAGGACTTGCCTGGGAGTTACTACCGGGTGAAGGTGCGTTCTACGGTCCTAAAATTGAGTTTTCTCTGAAAGACTACATTGGCCGCGTCTGGCAGTGCGGCACGATTCAAGTGGATTTTTCGATGCCTGCCCGTCTCGATGCGCAGTTTGTTGCCGAGGATGGATCCCGTCAGACCCCGGTCATGCTCCATCGTGCGATCCTCGGTTCCTTCGAGCGTTTTATCGGAATTCTGATCGAACACTATGAAGGCGCGTTTCCGGCATGGCTCGCGCCGGAGCAGGCGGTTGTCATGAATATCACCGATAATCAGGCTGATTATGCCAAATCGGTTGAGAAATCCCTTAAAAACAAGGGGTTCCGCGTATTTTCCGACTTGAGAAATGAGAAGATCGGCTTTAAAATCCGCGAGCACACGATCCAGAGGACGCCATACCTGATCATTGTAGGTGATCAAGAGATGGAAAAGGGCACCTTGGCTGTCAGAACACGTGAAGGCCAGGATCTTGGTTCCATGAGTTTGGCGGAGTTCAGTGAGCGTCTTGTGGCGGATATCGCCAAGCGCAGTCGGGTCAGCCACTGAACGAATACTCTGGTTTTATTCATTTGAGAGGAGCACCTTATTATTAACAAAGACAACGGAAAGGCCCCCCGCGCAAAAAAGGCCATGATCAATGATCAGATTCAAGCGAAGGAAGTTCGCTTGATTGCCGCTGATGGACAGCAGGTTGGTATTGTGACAATTGATGAAGCTTTGGCAGCCGCCAAAGCAGCCAACCTTGATCTGGTAGCTATAGCTGTGGAGGCGGAACCGATCGTTTGTAAGGTAATGGATTATGGTAAGCACCTTTTTGAGCTGAAAAAATCCAAAGCCGCTGCGAAGAAAAAGCAGAAGCAGCAACAAATTAAAGAAATGAAATTTCGTCCAGGGACGGAGGAGGGCGACTATCAGGTAAAACTACGCAACCTGATACGTTTCCTTGAACAGGGGGATAAGGCAAAGGTCTCGCTGCGGTTTCGCGGTCGGGAACTAGCCCACCAAGAGCTGGGAATGGAAATGATGCAACGCATCGAAAAAGACCTTGAAGACTTGGGTACTGTTGAACAACAGCCCAAGATGGAAGGTCGCCAGATCGTAATGGTGATTGCCCCGAAAAAGAAAAAATAGCCGGGCTTTTTAGCTGCCTTGCTGTTTTCCTAAAACTCGTGCAAATGCACACAAATGCGGAGATTTATCCATGCCAAAAGCTAAAGTACACAGTGGTGCCGCCAAGCGGTTCAAGAAAACCGCCGCCGGTTACAAACACAAGCGGGCTTTCAAAAGCCATATCCTCACCAAGATGACGACCAAGCGTAAGCGTCAGTTGCGTGGAACCAGCACGTTGAACGTGTCTGACCAGCCGCTGGTAAAACGCATGTTGCGCGCAAACTAAGCTGCCACATTTATCGTCAAATTTAAGAGGAAAAAACTATGGCCCGTGTAAAACGTGGTGTAATTGCGCGTAAAAGCCACAAAAAAATCTTGAAAGCAGCCAAAGGATATTACGGAGCACGCTCACGAGTATTCCGAGTTGCCAAACAAGCTGTTATCAAAGCCGGTCAATATGCCTACCGTGATCGTCGAGTCAAAAAGCGTGATTTCCGCGCTCTTTGGATTACCCGTATCAATGCACAGTCACGTGCAGAAGGTTTGAGCTACAGCCGTCTGATCGCTGGTCTGAGAAAGGCCAATATTACGTTGGATCGTCGTGTTCTCGCCGATTTGGCAGTGCATGACAAAGCTGCGTTTGCAGCGATTGTAAACTCGGCAAAACAAGCACTGGCTGCCTGATTTACAATAATCCCTAGCAATAGCTGAAGGGGAGGGGGCCATGCTTCCTCCCCTTTTTTATTGGTGAATTTGTCCAACGAACACCAAATCCGCCCTGCGGTTTTTATTTGAATTGACTGGAAACATTCGATGGAGAATCTATCGTCGTTAACTGAGGAAGCTTTGCTGCTGATTGGCAGGGCAGATGATCTCGAAAGTCTTGAACAAGTGAGGGTCGATTTTTTAGGAAAAAAAGGCCATTTGACGGCGTTACTAAAATCGCTAGGGCAGCTCAGCGCCGAGCAGCGGCCGGAGGCGGGAGCCAAAATCAATGTGGCAAAAGATCAGATCGCCACTGCCTTGGCTGAAAAAAAAGCGGCTTTGGAAGAGCGGCAAATCGCGCAGCGACTGTCGGACCAGTCTATCGACGTCACCCAACCCGGCAGGCAGTCTGACCTTGGTGGCCTGCATCCAGTAAGCCGCACCTTGAATCGCATAGTTGCGATTTTTGCCGGCGCAGGCTTTGACGTGGAGGAAGGCCCTGAAATCGAAGATGATTTCCACAATTTCGAAGCCTTGAACATTCCTGCGCACCATCCCGCCCGCGCTATGCACGACACATTTTATGTGGATGAGCGCCATGTGTTGCGCACCCACACGTCTCCAGTACAGATCCGCACCATGGAAAGCTGTGCACCGCCGATTCGGATCGTCTGCCCAGGCCGGGTTTATCGCTGCGATTCGGATTTGACCCACACGCCAATGTTCCATCAGGTGGAAGGTTTAGTGGTGGACAAAAATGTCAGCTTTGCCGATCTAAAGGGCACTGTGGACCAATTTCTGAAGGCATTTTTTGAAGCTGATGTTCCGGTTCGATTTCGCCCTTCCTATTTCCCTTTTACCGAGCCATCTGCGGAAGTGGATATTCAATGCACACAGTGCGGTGGCAAAGGATGCCGAGTGTGTAAAAACACCGGTTGGTTGGAGGTAATGGGCTGCGGCATGGTGCATCCCAATGTATTTCGTTCCAGCGGGGTAGATCCGGAAATCTACACGGGTTTTGCCTTCGGCATGGGAGTTGAGCGTCTTGCCATGTTGCGGTATGGCATTAACGATTTGCGTCTATTTTTTGAGAACGATTTGAATTTTCTCCGACAGTTTTAACTGTTCTCATTCGACCGAAACGGCAACTCTCTTTGGATTTCGACGACAGCAGAATTTATGAAAATTAGCGAAGCTTGGTTAAGAGAATGGGTGAATCCGCAGATCAGCACTGCTGAACTGGTGGCGCAATTGACGATGGCAGGCTTGGAGGTGGATTCCGTTGAACCCGCTGCCGCGTCGTTTTCCGGCGTTATTGTTGGCGAGATTCTGTCCACTGAACCGCATCCAGATGCGGAAAAATTGCGGGTGTGTCAGGTAAAAGGACACGCGGAAGGCGTGTTGCAAATCGTGTGCGGCGCGCCCAATGCGCGCCCTGGCATCAAGATTCCATTTGCCACCATAGGTGCAGAGCTGCCGGGTGACTTCAAAATCAAAAAAGCCAAACTGCGCGGCGTAGAGTCATTCGGCATGCTCTGTTCGCAGGTGGAGCTGCAGATTGGCGATGACGACAGCGGTTTGTGGGAGCTTCCCGCCGACGCACCGGTTGGTGTTAATTTGCGGGAATACCTGAGGTTCGACGATCAGCTGATCGAGGTCGATTTGACTCCTAATCGC
This sequence comes from Pseudomonadota bacterium, assembly GCA_023416875.1. Classification (GTDB taxonomy): domain Bacteria; phylum Pseudomonadota; class Gammaproteobacteria; order Pseudomonadales; family Cellvibrionaceae; genus UBA5868. Next base: position 2,220 of record JAEZGT010000134.1, on the reverse strand, counting down.
GGTGATTGCCTGAGTGTTCGCGGGTTGGCGCGGGAAGTGGGTGTGTTGAATCGTGTAGCGGTTTCCTCTCCACCTTTCACTACAATCGAGCCGCGCTCATCCGAGCGCTTTGCCGTCGAAGTCCAAGCTCCTGCCGCGTGCCCAAGCTATGCCGGCCGCGTTATTCGCAATATTGATATCACACGAGCTTCACCGCTGTGGCTGTGTGAAAAGCTGCGGCGCAGCGGTATTCGCAGTATCGATCCGGTAGTGGACGTCACCAACTATGTATTGTTGGAGCTCGGTCAGCCTATGCACGCATTCGATTTCGACAAGTTGAGTGGCAGCATAGTGGTGAGAATGGCTGGCGCGGGCGAAAAGTTGGTTCTTTTAAACGATCAGGAAGTGGAATTACGCGGCGATACCCTGGTCATTGCCGACCGTGAAAAGGCGCTGGCAGTTGCGGGAATTATGGGGGGCGCGGATAGCGCCGTTAGCGCTACTACGCAGAACATCTTTCTTGAAAGTGCATTCTTCGCGCCAGAGGCCGTTGCCGGCAAAGCGCGTTCTTATGGGTTGCACACCGATTCGTCTCATAGGTTTGAGCGCGGTGTGGATCCTCAACTTCAAGTGGCCGCCATTGAGCGCGCAACAGAATTACTGCTGGCAATCGTGGGTGGTGAAGCGGGGCCGGTTGTTTTGGTGCAAGACCAAAACAGCGTTCCACCTGCGCGCACCGTCCGGCTGCGGCGCTCGCGGCTGCAAACCGGTCTCGGCCTTGCAGCGGAAGAGGTGGATGCCGTTGGTATTCTCGGTCGCTTGGGTTTAACTCTGGAAAATGAAAACGCGGATGGTTGGTTCTTCAAAGTGCCGAGCCACCGCTTTGACTTGACGATTGAAGAAGATCTTCTCGAAGAGATCGCGCGTATTCACGGATACGACCATCTTCCGACTCGCCCCATGGCATTTGCAACCCGGCTGGATTCACACTCAGAGGCGGAGACCCCCTTGGCCGACGCCAAACAGCATCTGGTGAGCCGTGGTTATCGGGAGGTCATTACCTACAGCTTCGTCGATCCCAAGGTGCACGCGATCCTGTATCCGGAGACGGATGCTGTGGTGCTGAGGAACCCGATCAGCGCTGATATGTCCACCATGCGCACCTCATTGTTGCCGGGATTGCTACAGACGCTGACCTACAACCTGAACCGCCAGCAAACTGCCGCCAAGCTGTTTGAGGCCGGTATGGTGTTCGACACCGCAAGCAAGCCTGTGGCGCAATACCAGCGCCTCGGTGGCTTGGCGTACGGCTCAGTGAGAGCTCAGAGCTGGGCGGAAAAGGCTCGCGATCTGGACTTCTTCGACGTCAAAGGTGACCTGGAAACTCTACTGGCTTTTGCCGCCCGCGGACGTCTTGTCTCATTTACACCTTTGACGGATTCTCAGCTGTTGCATCCAGGCCAATCCGCCAAGATTTATTTGGATGAGAAGGAAGTCGGCTATATGGGCGCGCTGCATCCGGCCAAGCAAAAGGCTCTGGATCTTAATAAGCCGGTATTTGTGTTTGAATTCACCTTAAGCGAACTGCTGACCGCAAGCCTGCCGCGCTTCCAGCCGCTCTCACGCTTCCCTGAAGTCAGTCGCGATATCGCGGTGCTGGTCGATAAGGCGGTGCGTGTCGCAGATCTCGATAGAAGCATTCGAAAAACAGCAGGTGATGTGTTAAAAGACTTGAAGTTGTTTGACGTGTATAGCGGTGAAGGTATTGATCCAAAAAGGAAAAGTCTTGCTTTCAGTCTGACTTTCCAACATCCTTCTCGAACACTCAAAGATGAGGAAGTCAACACCTCCATGGCGGCGGTGGTTGAATGCCTGGAGCGGGAGTTTGGAGCCAACCTAAGGTAGCCCTATGTCTGAGTCACTGACCAAAGCCGATCTGGCGGAAAAACTCTACGAGGATTTAGGCTTCAATAAGCGCGAAGCAAAGGAACTGGTGGAAACGTTTTTTGACGAGATCCGCCAGGCGCTTGAGGCCAACGAGATGGTCAAGCTTTCCGGTTTCGGGAATTTTGATCTGCGAGACAAAAAGCAGCGTCCCGGCCGGAACCCGAAAACCGGTGAAGAAATCCCGATAACGGCACGGCGTGTTGTCACATTCAAGCCGGGGCAAAAACTGCGGGCGCGGGTAGAAGCCTATGTTGGAAGCAAGCCACAACAATGAGTTGCCGGTTATTCCCGGCA
>JAEZGT010000086.1 GCA_023416875.1 Pseudomonadota bacterium | reverse complement strand
ATGCCATCAACTCCGTTTTCCGTCACTAAACGCTGTAGCTAATTGGCGGGGAACTGCACCACCTGCCCCTGCAGATCGCGGGCGAGCACGTTGCGCACCGCGCCACGGTAATTCCTGAGATATTCGTCCGCTGACAGGTTCAGCGGCACAATCACCTGGCGCAGATTGTCAGCCACTCTCGGTACGCTCCGACAATCGCCCGAGATGAGCCAGCTCCATTAATTGCCGCGTGGCCACAGAGAACAGCGCAAAATCCGCATGTTGCGATGCCTGGATTTCCTTCACCATGGCCGCCCAGCGCTGTACCCACGGATTGCTGTCAGCGAGCCACTCTCCAAGGATCTGGAGGGATTGCGCAGACGGACCCGACTGCAGAATGGTAACGGTGATCGCGCGCAATTGCGCCTCGAGATCGTCCAAAAATGCCTCCCGCGCTATGGCCTGCCAGTAGGTCTGGACCTCGGCGTCCGACAAACGCGTCGCCAGCGCGTCCACCCCCAGACGATCATGCAATGCGTAAAACACCCGCGCCGCAGTGGCTATATCACAGCCGGCATTGTGGGCAGCTTCAAGCACACAAAGGCCGGAGAAAAGATTGTCGGGCATGGCGAGTTGCTGTGCCCATTGCAGCGCTATTCCAGCGTTGCGGTAGTGCTCGCATCGCGTCAGCCAGGTTTCATGAGCTGCGCCTATCAAAACATCGCCAACCATGGCGTTGATTTCCTGAATGCCCGCTTGAAAGCTCTCTACCTCCTGCTCCGGCGCACGCTCCACCTCAGCATTGCGGCGACGGGCGATAAACCAACGGGTTGCCCGGCGCACGCGGCGCTCCATATTGATCATCATGTCGCCCTGGAGATCCGCAGGCACTTGGTTATCCAGCTCTGCCAGATAGAGGAGAAAATCATCCAAACGGAAAACATCCCGGGCGATCACAAAGGCCAGGGCTATATTTTTGAGCGTGCCACCGGTTGCACTTTGCAAACGATAGGCCGCAGTAATTCCGAGTGTATTAATGAGATCGTTAGCGGTCTGCGTCGCCACAATTTCCCGCATCAGACGATGCCGGTAAATCCGCTCGCGATAGAGATTGCACAAGTGTGCAGGGAAGGCTTTTTCCACACTTTTCTGCAAATAAGGCTCGGTTGCGATATTTTCCGCACCAAAGGCATCTTTCAGCATTACTTTGGCGTAAGACAACAATATCGCCAGCTCCGGGCGAGTGAGCGGTTGGGATTTATGCAGACGCTCGGTGAATTGTTCATCACTCGGCAGAAATTCCAATTTGCGATTGAGCAGCCCCTGCCCTTGCAGAAAATGGATAAATCGCCCGTATTCGCGCATGCGCGAACCCGCTTGGCGCTGGGCAATGCTGAGAGCGAATGTCTGGCGATAATTGTCCAGCAGGACCAGTTCAGCCACCGCGTCGGTCATATCGCCGAGCAATTGATTGCGATGTTTGGTCGTGAGGTCGCTGTCGGCAACCATTTCGTCCAGCAGAATTTTGATGTTCACTTCATGGTCGGAACAATCGACGCCGCCAGAATTATCAATAAAGTCAGTATTGCAAGCACCGCCGTGCAGAGCGTATTCCACCCGCCCCAACTGCGTCATCCCTAAATTGCCACCCTCGCCTATCACCTTGCAGCGCAGCTCGGTGCCGTTCACGCGCAGCGCATCGTTGGTTTTATCGCCGACATCGACGTTATTTTCATGCGTGGCTTTTATATAGGTGCCTATGCCGCCGTTCCACAATAAGTCCACTGGCGCGCGCAAAATCGCGCTGATTAATTCCGTCGGTGCAAGCCGTTTTTCCTCAATGGCAAGCGCACGTTGCATTTGCGGCGTGATCACGACGAATTTTTGGCTGCGGGAAAAAACGCCACCACCTTCGGAAATCAAAGTCTGATCGTAATCCGCCCAAGTGCTGCGCGGCAGATTGAATAAGCGCTGCCGCTCCGCGAAGGAAGTCTCGGCATTCGGATCAGGGTCGATAAAAATATGCTGATGATTAAACGCGGCTATCAAACGGGTACACCGGGACAACAACATGCCGTTGCCAAACACATCCCCGGACATATCACCTATGCCGACGCAGGTAAATTCCTGCTGTTGGATATTGATACCGCGCTCGCGAAAATGTCGCTGCACGGAAATCCAGGCACCGCGCGCAGTAATGGCCATCTTTTTATGGTCGTAACCCTGGCTGCCGCCGGAGGCAAACGCATCGCCCAGCCAATGGCCGTATTCCTGGGAAATAGCGTTGGCGATATCCGAAAACCTCGCTGTGCCTTTATCCGCCGCGACAACCAAATAAGGGTCCGGCTCATCCCGACAAATCACGCCCGCCGGGCGCACCAGCTCGCCATCGCGATAGTTGTCGGTGAGATCCAACAAGCCGCGGATAAAAATTTTGTAGCATTCAATTCCTTCCGCCTGAATTTCGTCACGGGAATTGCACAAATGCAATTTTTTGCCGACAAATCCGCCTTTGGCGCCATTGGGCACAATCACCGCATTCTTTACTTGCTGGGCTTTTACCAGCCCGAGAACCTCCGTGCGGTAATCCTGCAAACGATCGGACCAGCGCAAGCCGCCGCGAGCCACTTTGGCACCGCGCAAATGCACGCCTTCCACTCTCGGTGAATACACATAAATTTCGAACAGCGGGCGCGGCTCCGGAATATTGCTGATCTCCCTCGAACTGAATTTGAAAGACATATAATCCTTGTCTTCAGCGGCGGCATTTTTCTGATAAAAATTCGTGCGCAAGGTGGCGTTGATCAATTCA
>JAEZGT010000273.1 GCA_023416875.1 Pseudomonadota bacterium | reverse complement strand
CTACGACGGCGGCGTGTCGGAGGAGATTCTCGGCGCGGCACTGAAAGGCCGGCGCGAGCAGGCGCTGATCTCCACCAAAGCCACTTTTACTATGGGTCCAGGGCCCAACGATAAAGGCTCTTCCCGCTACCATTTGATTCGCGCCTGTGAAGCCAGCTTGAAGCGCTTGGGCACCGATCATATCGATCTGTATTTCATGCACGGTTTCGACGCTCTCACACCGGTAGAGGAAACCCTGCGGGCCCTCGATGATCTGATCACCAGCGGCAAGATCGGCTATATAGGCGCGTCGAATTTTTCCGGCTGGCATTTGATGAAATCCCTCGCCACTTCGGAAAAATACGGTCTCGCCCGCTACGTGGTGTATCAAGGCTACTACTCCCTGGTCGGCCGCGAATACGAGTGGGAGCTGATGCCCCTCGGACTCGATCAGGGTGTGGGCACCATGGTGTGGAGTCCGCTTGGCTGGGGACGCCTAACCGGCAAAATCCGCCGTGGTCAGCCGTTGCCGGAAGGCCGGCTGCAACAAGGCGGCGCTCGCGGTGGTCCACCGGTGGACGATGAGTACTTGTTCGGTGTGGTGGACGCTCTCGATCAGGTAGCGGAAGAAACGGGCAAAACCGTTGCCCAAGTGGCACTCAACTGGCTGCTGCAGCGCCCCGGCGTGTGCAACATCGTGGTGGGTGCGCGCAATGAGCAACAATTGCAAGACAACCTCGGCGCGGTGGGCTGGAAACTCAGTGCAGAACAGATCGCGCTGCTCGACCGGGCGAGCTTTAAAACCCCCACCTATCCTTACTGGCACCAAACCGGCTTCGACGAACGCAATCCCAAGCCCACTGCTTGGCAAAACGCATAACAGAGGTGATGTATGCAGAATTTTATTTTTTCCAATCCCACCAAAATCGCATTCGGTGAAGGGCAGATCAAAGAGCTCGCCAATTTGCTGCCAACGAATGCACGCATACTCGTCACTTACGGCGGCGGCTCTATCAAAAAAAATGGCGTTTATGAACAAGTGGCCGCAGCGTTGGAAGGCAAAACCTGGTTCGAATTCGGCGGTATAGAACCCAACCCTCATTACGAAACCTTGATGAAGGCCACGGCGTTGGCGAAAGAACACCAGATCGATTTTCTTCTCCCTGTTGGCGGTGGCAGCGTGGTGGACGGCACCAAACTTATTGCGGCGGCCATGCATTTTGAAGGCGAGCCCTGGGACATACTCGCCAAGAATGCACCCTTCCATACCGCCACCCCGCTCGGCTGCGTATTGACTCTCCCTGCGACCGGCACGGAAAGCAACGGCAATGCGGTAATCACCAAAGCGGCAACGCAGGATAAACTCAGTTTCGGCAGTCCACTGGTTTATCCTCAGTTCGCTATTTTGGATCCCACCACTACCTACACTCTGCCGCCGCGCCAGATTACCAACGGCGTTGTCGATGCCTTCGTGCACATCATGGAGCAGTACCTCACCTACCCGGTGAACGCCAAAGTGCAGGATCGTTTCGCGGAAGGTTTGCTGCTGACACTGATCGAAGAAGGCCCTAAGGCGCTGCAAAATCCTCAAGACTATGACGTGCGCGCCAACGTTATGTGGGCGGCCACCATGGCGCTCAACGGTTTGATCGGGGTAGGCGTGCCGCAGGACTGGGCAACCCATATGATTGGCCACGAACTCACCGCCATGCACGGTCTAGATCACGCGCAGACACTAGCAGTGGTACTGCCGGCGGTGATGCAGCATCAGCGCCAGCAGAAGCGCGCCAAGCTCATCCAATACGGCCAGCGCGTGTGGAATCTGCAACACAGCGACGAGGACAAAATCATCGACGGCGCCATTCAGGCGACCCGCGATTTCTTTGAGAAAATGGGCAACCCCACCACCTTGAGCGGCTACGGCGTGAGTCGCGATTCCATTCCGAAATTGGTGGCCATGCTGGAAAAGCACAAGCTGCTGGCGCTGGGCGAGCACGGCGATATCAAGCTCGAAGATTCCCGCCGCATTCTCGAACTGGCGGCGTAACCAATCCGCAGCCATAAAAAAGCGGGCGGCCCGAAAACCGCCCGCTTTTTTATTTCCAGGCCAATCCGTTAGCGGCTAACCCGCACCAATTCCCCGTTGTCGTTAACGATCCAGAAGGCGCCATCGGACGTCACCTCCACATCGCGCACCCGTTCAAGGTCGCTGAGCAGGCGCTCTTCACCCACCACTCGATTGCCATTCAAGATGATGCGCACCACTCCGCCCGGGTTGAGCGAACCGATCAACAGGTTGTTCTGCCAGGGGAACATGTCACCTTCATAAAAGGTGGTACCGGATGGACCAATAACCGGATCCCAGTAATAAACCGGCTGCTCCATGCCCTCTTGCTGCGTAATACCGGCACCTATAGGTGCACCGCTGTAATCGATGCCGTAGGTGATGATCGGCCAGCCGTAGTTTTTACCAGCTTCTGGACGGTTGATTTCATCACCGCCGCGCGGGCCGTGTTCAACAGTCCACAATTCACCGGTCACCGGATGCAAAGCGGCGCTCTGCACATTGCGATGGCCGTAGGACCAGATTTCCGGCTTCGTATTAGGGACGTCAACAAACGGGTTGCTCTCGGGGACGGTACCGTCCGGATTGATGCGTATCACTTTGCCCAGGTGGGAATTGCGATCCTGCGACTGCTGGCGGGGCTCGGGGTTGGAGCGCTCGCCTAAGGTCACATAGAGCAGGCCGTCGCGGTCGAACACGAGGCGCGAACCGAAGTGCAGTGACGAGTTCCAGGCGGGGGTCTGACGGAAGATCACGGTCACGTCTTCCAGACCTTTCTCGTCGGTGGAGAGCTTGCCGCGCGCCACACTGGTGCCGTTCTGGTTATTGCCGCGATTCTCCGAATAACTGAAATAAATGAGCCGGCTGGTTTCGAAATCCGGAGCCACCGCCACATCCAACAAACCGCCCTGACCACCGTTGTAGACGGCGGGAACGCCAATCAGCGGGTCCGA
>JAEZGT010000051.1 GCA_023416875.1 Pseudomonadota bacterium | reverse complement strand
GGTGGGATCAACCATGCCGGGGGCATAGCCGCTTTTCAATGCGGAAAGCTCGCGCGCGGGTGCTTGAAATTTTTCGCCGGGCTGGCGCGCCATAATCGCGTACTGCTCCAGGCTTGGCAGGTAATTCAGGTAGCGGTCGCCCGTGGTCGCGCTGAAGGGGCCTATGCGCGTCACGGTGGCGCTCTGCGGTTGTCCATCCGGCGAGATCACCGTGGATCTGTAGCTCACGACTTTGCCGGTTTCCGTCATTTCCCGTTGCAGCTCAAACCAGAATCGTTCGAGATCGGCAATGGATGGCAGCGCCTTGGATTGAGCAACCGATGCGGTGAATTTGGCGCGCCCAGGAAATTGCGCACTGATGATGGAGTTGTTCATCACGGAGGAAAAATCCGTCGCCACCTGACGCACCACCCCGAACATCTCACCGAGGTTGCCGGCGCGCGCATCCAACTGCTCCTGCAGATTGGTAAGGGATTTTTCGTTGTTGTCGAACGCCGACGTCAACTGTTCACTGAGACGTTTCTGCTCCTCCAGCTCGGCGCGGGCGGCGCTCATCAATTCCGTTTGTTTATTACGCTCCGTGAGAAAACGGGCTTCGCGCTCGGCATTGAATTTGGCTTCCGTCTCACGAATATTGCGAGTCTGCTCCAGCAATTCGTCGAGGTTTGCCGGCGCCGCCTGCACTGTCGCGGAGCCCATGAGCGCCGTCGCCAAAACGGCGGCCAGGCATTTGGAAAATACGGAATTCTTCATTTGCTTACACCTCTCTCGGAGCGGGAAGAGCCACTTCAATAAAATCCGGAGCAGCCTGCTTTTTCGCGACTTTTAACGCTTTGTTCAAAGGTTCGCGGTAACTGTTGTCCACGACCCAGTCTTTTTGGGTGGTATCCCAATAACCCGTCTCTTTACCGTCCAGGGTGCGGTACATCAGCGACACGCGACCCGTGCGGAGAAATTCCACGGTTTTGTCGCCCACCTTGCCCTGATAAACCTCCAAGGTGCGGCCGTATTCCACTTCGATCTGGTAGGCCTCAACCAAGCGGCGATATTTTTCCGATGTGGAAACATCGGCGCGGGCCATCATGGCTTTTAACTGGGACACACGGCCCGTCCGCTCTTCCGTGAGAAACGGCGTATCGAGAGCGATAAAATTTTCCAAGGTTTCCAGCATGCGGTTCATCAGCGGCAGCACTTCCCGCGAGGTGGTTTCAATCTCGCTGATCTGCTGCGTCATTTCCGCAATTTGCGCCTCTTGGGATTTCACCTGCTCGGCAATCTGCGCGTTATATTCTTTGAGGCTTTGCGCCTCGGTAATCATCTGGCGATAACTGGCCAAGGCCTTGCTGGCTTCATCATCCAGTTGCTCGATTTTTTTTGCGAAGCTACGGCGGCAGCCTCGGTTTTAGTCTGCTCGCTGATCGCGGCAACTACCGTGTCAGTCGCAGCGGCGAACGCCGACTGAGCCACAATAAATGCCGAGCCCGCACACGCAGCGATCAGCGCGGAGCGAATGGTGTATTTGGGTTTGGGATTCATAACTCTATTTCCTCAGTTCAGCGACAACATTTATTTTCACGTCCGCAACTACAAAAACTCTCAAATGCAAAATGTTCTCCAGATACCAGCCACTCGCTGCCGTCTCGAAAATCGCGTGGGCGAAATCAATTGCGGAACCAATTTCTTGCAGCGGCATTGGCGACGGATTCACTTAATCGACATGCCCAGACAATGGCCTTTATCTGTGCATTTCCGAAATATATGCACCACAACTAAACCACCAATTCCGATTTGCGAGAAACTCATTACCGTCACGAATTTTCGTATATCGGAACAATCCTCTCAGTGCTCTAGACGTGTGCGTTTTTGCCCCCCCTACACCACCGTTATCAGTCAGGCAGACGAGAAAATGCCATGCATAAAAAATAATGCGAAAGCAGCGCAACGTGATGACAATAAATAAGATGATCGCTGGAAACGCGACAAAGGAAATCTGTGATGGGGCTGGAAGATTCGGCTGCGGATAATGACCAAAAAACGGTGAAGAAAATGACGGGCAATTTATCTGAGACGCAGAAGTGGAGAACTCCCCTACCTTGCAACCTATGTGATCAAATCACACCGGACTGATTCAACCGCCACCAAACCCACAAGGCGCCAGCGGCGCTCAACACCAAAATGATCGCCGGCATATACACGATTGGCCGGTGCAGCTGCCGCACCACAAACCAACCGATGAGCAGCATGTTGACCGCCAGAAGGCTCCACAGCAGTGCATGAGAGAGGGTTTCGGAAATCGCCATGGCAAGCGCCGCAGCGGCGCCGCCAAAAGCACAGGCAAAGCCGATGCGCTTATCGTGGAAAAACGCCTGCATCACCAACACCAACCAGGAGGCACTCAGGCCGCAAACGACCAGCGCCAGCACCCAGCTTATGATTTGAAATTCAGCTTCGGACAAAAGATGCCCCTCCCAAAACGCGGAAAGCGGACATGATATCCCTACCGGAATTGATGAAAGGCAGATAAACGCGAGGCAAATTACTGCATGGACTGGATATCGAACCAATAGTCCTTGCGATCCAAGGGTGTCTGACGCGGCAGCGTCGGATTGTCGAGATGGAAAACCGCGTTGCGCTCGTGCAGTTTTGCGCGTTCCAACGCGGTCTTGATCATTTCATGGCCGTAGAAATAGCGGTCAAAATTGCCATTGGCCAGGGCTCTTTCGAAGCCCTCGTGCAATTCGCTGGCAAGTTTCGGATTGTCCGGCGCCACAAATAAATAGAACGGCAAGGTGTAAATCAGCAGCACATTGGTGTCCACCGTAAGCCCTAATTGGGATCGCGAACGCAGCTCCACCCAAGGCTCAAGCACGCCACGGGGAAAGCCGTCGAAACGCCCGCCCTCCACCATGGGAAACAGATTCTCATATTTGCTGGTCACCACCACCTTTAATCCGTTGCTGCGCAAGGTGTCCACGTCCGGCCAGCCATAACCTTGACCGAAGCTGAGAGACTTTAGGTCCTGAAGTGTGCGCACGGCGGAAAACTTAGGCTGATTGGCGGGATTGATGATACAGATGCGATATCCGAGCAAGCCTTTCAACAGCGGAAAGCGGATGGGCAACAGTTTGTCTTCAGCCTCCTGGTTCGACGCTAACCACATGACATCAAGCTTTTTAGCTTGCAGCTGCTCGGTCACTCGAGTTTGGGTCATCTGATCGAGGATCACATCCAATTCATAGCGGGTATCCATCTCCGCCAGCGCTACCCGTAGCGCGCCCACGGCGTACTCATCGAGGGGATGGGAACCCTGGACCACGCGCAGCTTCTCCGCTGATACAGCCGTACAAAGAAAACCCGCGGCCGCCAAAACGCAACCCGTCAAAAACTGCTTAGATCTTTTATGTCTCATACAAATCGCTAATGAGGCCATGCGTGGCGCGTTGATGATGCAAGTATCGCTTCTACTGACTATAGCAGTGACCGCCACGGCCAATTGTTCATTATTCACTCGACAATGTGTCGTTTTTATCTCTTCCTAACCATCGATCAATTTAATCGATCGACCTCGTCGAAATGATCAATTTTTAAATGATAATAATTCTCACTACACTAAGTGACATAGAAGTTGAATTCCAAGCCCTGGAGGCTGACCATGACCAAGACAATGACTTACGCCGCCCTTCACTTCACCATCGCTTTCAGCGTTGCGTGGCTGCTCACTGGCGATATCCTTATAGGAGGTCTGGTCGCTCTCGTGGAACCGACGATCAACAGCGTGGCCTATTTCTTTCACGAAAAGATCTGGTCTGCATACCAGCAACGCAAAGCCACAGGCAGTCACGGCGAAACCAACTCAACCGTATTGGAGGTTTGAATGTCTGCTCGAGAAATAGTGATGATCCGCCACGCCCAAAGCACCTGGAACGCTGAAGGCAAATTTACCGGTTGGGCCGATCCACCGCTGACCGACCTCGGCAAAGCCGAAGCGGAAAAAGCCGGTCAGCTGCTGAAGGAGCATGGTTACGCTTTCGACCGGGTCTACACCTCGCGCTTGCAGCGCGCCGCGATAACGGCAGAGATCGTACTCAAAGTCATGGGAACACCGAACGTAACGGTGGAAGCCGATTGGCGCTTGAACGAACGCCATTACGGGGATTTACAAGGCCGCTCCAAACAGGAACTGCGCGATCGCGCTGGCGACGCTCAGGTACACCGCTGGCGCCGCGGCTATAAAGATACTGCCCCTGCCCTGGGGGAGAACGATCCGCGCCACCCGAAATTTGATGAGCGCTATGCCGACTTGCCACGGGAAAACCTGCCCGCAGTGGAAAGTCTGGAGGATACCTGCGTTCGCGCGGTGGAATTCTGGGAAGAAAAAATCGTCCCCGCCATTGCCGCCGGTGAACGTATTTTGATTTCCGCGCACGGCAATACTTTGCGTGCGTTAATCATGGCATTGGCCAATATGTCAGAGGAGGATGTCGAGCAATTCGAAATCCCCACCGGCACCCCCATCGTGTACACACTTGGTGATAATGGCGCGCCGCTGGAATGGCACTATCTGAAAGACTAAGTGCCACACCGAAATGCCGCACAAACATTAACCAGCTATTGATCCCCCTGACAGCTCTGTCGGGTGGATCTTAATGCAACCACACCGCCCACAAATTAAACGGCACGCTCATAACGTGAGCGTCGTAGCTATCCATTTTGGGATTTTTTCTCAATCTGGACGTCCGTGTTGGCGCTGATCACGCAATCTGCGAAACCGTCACCCATACTCTATAACCCACCTCACTACCATACACGCCCAATTTCACTGCGGAGATGTAGTCACCATGGCACTTCCAGATCCAGGCCAGAGGCTGCTAAATGAGATTAATCAGAGATTTATCGATGAAGTCGGCCCTATTGGAGAAGTACTGATCGAGGATACGCTTAAACTTTGGCAAATCAGCCAATGGCGCGGGCCCACCGCTTTCCGCCGCTACATAAAGTGTCTGGCTGAAAATATTGACAATCTGGTATTGCGGCAGCGTTTTACCCACGATGTGGAGCGCCTGTTACTGACTGCTCAGCGCAATAAAATCGCCTCCTAAAGCTTTACCCCGGCTAACGCTGCCGGCCAAGCAATATCCAATTTTAATAATAAGAGTCCGAGGTCCATCATGTTAAAACGCCGTATGCCCATCACGGCCCAGCTTTTTCTATTACTTTTAGTAGTCCTGATCGCCAATGCCGGCGCCTATTTTGTGATTCTGCAAAACATGTATTACCAGGAGCTGGAATCCCAGGCGAAAACCGTGGTGGCAAACGTCGAAGCATTCGGCGCGTGGGTATCGCGCTCGGGGCGGGTTTGGACCCGCGCGGAAGACCAGGATTTTCTGAGTCGAATCGAGGTGCAGGAAGTCGGCCAGCCGGACAACGTATTTCACTTTCACTCCAAGAATCCAGCACTGGCGACCCGGGAATTTTCCGAAGTCGTGGCGCAATCACAGTCGCCCGCGAAATTCCGCATGACCTCTCACAATGTGATGAATCCCAATAACAAACCGGACGCATTCGAACTCAGAGCGCTAGAGGCTATCCAGAAAGGCAATCTGACCCAATATTCGGAACACGGTAAAGATGTCTACCGTTTTGCGTCCCCCGTCGTGCACGTCGCATCCTGTATCAGCTGTCACGGAGATGCCGCCAATGCACCGCAGGATGTTCTCGAAGTTTATGGTTCTGAAAATGGATTTGGTTTTAAGGAAGGTGATTTGGCCGGAGTGATCAGCGTGACGCTGCCAAAACGGACAATCGTGCAAAGCACTCTCACCATGTTCAGTTTTGCCGAAGCGGCCATTATTTTTATTTCGATTTTGCCGATTTTATGGTTTGTGCGGAAAGCGGTAATTTTGCCAGTCAGAAGAATTACCTTTGTGGCTGAATCCATTTCAAAAGGTAAAGAAGCGGATATAGACGCGGCAGAATTATCGCCTGAGAGCCCCAACGAAATTGATCAACTCACCCTGGCCGTATCGCGAATGCGTTCCAGCTTCTCCATTGCCATGAAGAAAATGAAAGAAGCGCGAGAAGCAGCAAAAAACGCAGAGAATTATGCGCAGGATCTGGAAAAAAAATTGCCGAAGCAATAACAGGTGCCTCCGGCACTTAAGTGCCGGAGTTCCAGCCAGCGGCAGGATTAATTTTCTTCCGATTTTGCTTTACCCAATGCCGGCGGCAGATTAAGCCCCCACTTAATCGCGATCAAACGCAGGACTATCGCCACCACCACCCCCATCCAAAAGGCGGCCATATTGGGAAGTGGTGTCGTCCGCAATCCAAGATAAACGACGATTCCAGCAATTGCAGCTGTTGCATAAATCTCCTTTTGCAAAATCAATGGCACACGCGCGGTGACAACATCACGCAGCACGCCCCCCATCACTCCTGTCATGGTCCCCATCATAATGACGATGGGCACCGAATGGCCGCCATCCAGCGTTAGCTTCGCACCGGACAACGCAAAAAAAGCCAGCCCAATGGCATCCGCCACCAAAAACAATGCACCCGGTGGCGGGCGGACTGTGAGGTAAGCGACCGTCGTCAAAACCGCAAAAAATATGGTCAGCAAATACCAATAATCCGCAATCCAAAATATAGGATGGCGCACTAACAGTAGATCCCGCAGAGTTCCGCCACCAATGGCGGTAAACGTTGCCACCACTAAAACACCAAAAATATCCAGGTTTTTATCCCTGGTGGCGAGTACACCGCTGGCGGCGAATACGGCTACGCCGGCGAGATCCATATAGTAGAGCAACATGCACTGATCCCCTTAAGATCAAGTTAAACGCCATTAACACAGTGTAGCGCCACCTGCCGAGGGATATAGGCGGGAAAATAAGTGCAGAAGCCCCATCGCCACAGCGGCGTTTGGTGTCTGTATTGAGATGAAGACGATGAACGGGCCAACCTGCGTTTTTTAGACGCAAAAAAGGGGCAAGCCCCGAAAGGCTTGCCCCTTGGAATTCAATGGCTTGCTATCTTAGATAGCTTGGATATTTTCAGCTTGGGGACCCTTTTTACCTTGGGTAACAACAAACTGAACTTTTTGACCTTCAACCAGGGTTTTGAAACCGTCGCCAACGATCGCGCTGAAATGGGCGAAAACATCGGGGCCGGATTGCTGTTGAATAAAGCCAAAGCCCTTAGCTTCGTTAAACCACTTTACCGTACCTGTAGTCGTGTTCGACATAATATTACCTTTTACATTTAATTTACTATTGCCCCGAAGGGCCGGACTGCTGGGAAAAAGACTGAGATTTAAAAGCTGCAGAACGAAACGTTACAGAGTACGTCGAAATGTCGGCATAAATACAAGACTCTATTTCTAGCTGCAAGGCACTCTATAGGGATCGCAAGTGAATGTCCAGGACTATTTGCGACGCACTGCGCATCCAATATTTCAACAAGCCGAGGCGCGACGCGCGCCCCGTTTCCCCAGCAAGTTCTGTCAATGCATTCAGCGGCGCCCCTGGCCTACACCGGTTAGATTCGCATGTGCAGGGCGCGCGGAAAATCCAACCAAACGACGCGGTAATTACCAAGTTTCCCATCATGCGGCTATCAGGTATCCACAAATAAGAGCGGCTGAGACTTAGCATCATTCCGTCGCCAACTTGAATAATCATTTCGACATAGAAGTTGCGTCATACGCCAACTTCTTATCACGTTATCATTATGGCAGCACGTTATGATTGCCTTAGCACGTTATGCTTGCCGCGCAAGGTGGAATTTTCCACCCCCAGAAAACAACAGAATCCCCTGCAGAAATCCGGGGTTTTCCTTGATAAAGCGTGATTTGCTGCATAAGCTTGATTAAACTTGCGTCGGCTCGAGATCCCGAACCCCCTCTACCAAGGAAGGATTCAGCCGACCTTTAAATAATGAAAACTAGAAGCTGCCTGCGCGGCTTTTTAAGTTGCTGACAATCTCATCTCTGATATTGCAAAAGGAATCACCATGGCAATTGCTCATTCCAGGCCAATTTTTCGCTGGGCTGTTTCATCGTTTATTTTCGCCAGCTATGTCGTTCTAGCCGGCTGTTCCAGCTCGGACAATGACCGCGCGCAAACGCCGCAAAGAATCGGCGTGGCGTCTTCTTCATCCGGAAGCACATCGACCACCAGCATTTCTACTTCATCGTCTTCCTCTTCGACGTCATCCAGTGGAATTGCTGACAATCCAGGCAATTTACGCGACGCTAATGGCAATCGGGTGTTTGTCGATGTAGAGGTTGTTAATCCAGCCTTGGAACCACAAGGAGCCACCGCTATCCACCTGAATTTTGTCGATGACGAAGAAGAAGCAGTGCCAGTAGTTGGCACCTGGCAAGCCACTTCGCCCTGTCTGGAAGGTGGTTTGGCGGAAATCTCTGCGCCGACCGCAACCGCCAATCGCGTCAGCTTCAACTACACCACGCGCGGTTGCGTGGGTGAAGACGTAGTTACCTTTACCACTCCGGAATTTACGTCAGCTTCCTATTCTTCCGCCATCACCATCAACGACGAAGTGTCCTATATCTCCTGGGTAAGCTCCGAGCCCAGCAGCATCGCCATCAGTGGTAGTGGCGGCGTGGAGAAGGCGACTGTGACCTTCCGCCTCAATGGTTCTTATGGCGAGGCCGTGGCGGGACAAACCGTGAATTTCCGTCTTGAAGGTTTGGCGGGCGATACTGTGCGACTGGTGGATACCACTGCGATTTCAAATAGCGAAGGAGTTGTTCGCGCAACTGTCCTCGCAGGCTCCATGCCCAATGTGGTCACTGTTATCGCTCGCCATGAGGAGAGTGGTAATGAGGCGCCTTCCGGTGGCTTGGTTGTATCTACAGGATTAACCTCCGCCGACCATTTTCACATCGCGCTCGATACACGATCCATAAATGCCTGGAGCAGAATCAATACACCCACCACCAATGTCTCCGTTGCGGTGACAGACCGCGTAGGCAACCCGGTCGTTGACGGCACAGTCGTTAATTTCGTTAGTCCAGATGGTGGCTCGGTAACCAGCCACTGTGTAACCACCAATAACACCTGTACTGTCGAATGGAAACCGAATGGTCTTCAGCCTGACAACGGCCGCGCACGCGTACTGGCTACCGTTAAAGGAACGGAGAATTTTACCGATACCAACGGTAACAACGTATTCGACGATGGCGATATCTTTAACAACACTTTCGATTTAGGCGAACCCTACGTCGACAGCGACAACAGCGGCGCTTATACACCGGGAGATTATTTTGTCGACACCAATCGCAACGGCGTTCGTGATGGCGGCGATAGCGTTTGGAACGGTTTAAATTGCCTGCACTCCAGCCTCTGTTCCGACACAGAGCAATTCG
>JAEZGT010000017.1 GCA_023416875.1 Pseudomonadota bacterium | reverse complement strand
GTGTGCTCCTGTCGGCGCTGGTGCGGGTGCGGAAAATTCCGTTTTTTCCGGAATGTAATAACTGCGATTGCCCTCCAGCTTGCGCAGCAACACATAAAAAATCGGGGTGAAAAACAGACCGAAAAAGGTCACACCCAACATTCCGGAAAATACCGCTATGCCCATCACGTTACGCATTTCAGAACCCGCGCCGGTGGAAAACACCATCGGCACCACGCCCATAATGAACGCGAAGGAGGTCATCAAAATCGGGCGCAATCGCATACGGCTCGCGGTAATGGCCGCTTGATACGTTGCCATTCCACGCTGTTCCAATTCGCGGGCAAATTCCACGATCAAAATGGCGTTTTTACTGGCGAGGCCGGCGAGTACGAACAAACTGATTTGGGTAAAAATATTGTTGTCGCCATCGGTAATCCAAACGCCGAACAAAGCGGAAAGAATGGAGAGCGGCACAATGGAGATCACGATCAGCGGCAGCGCCAGACTTTCGTATTGCGCCGCGAGCACCAGAAATACCAGCAGCAGACACAGCGGGAAAATATAAATCGCCGTGTTGCCGGATAGCACTTGCTGATAAGTGAGATCGGTCCACTCAAACACCATTCCCGGGGGCAGGGTTTCCGCCAGAATTTCGCTGATTGCATCCTGCGCCTGGCCGCTGGAATAACCCGGCGCGGCGTTGCCGTTTAAATCCGCAGCGAGATAGCCGTTGTAGTGAGTGGCGCTTTCCGGGCCGTAACTTTCCTGCATGGCCAGCACAGAACCGAGCGGCACCATTTCCCCTTGGTTATTGCGCACTTTTAAATTCAGCGCATCGCCGGCGGTGCTACGGAATTCCGCGTCCGCTTGCGCAATCACCTGATAGGTGCGGCCAAACTGGTTGAAGTCGTTGATATAGAGCGAACCCAGATAAATCTGCATGGTGTCGAATACATCCTTGATATTCAGCCCCAGTTGTTTGGCCTTGGTGCGGTCCACATCCGCGTACAGCTGTGGCACATTGATTTTGTAATTGGAGTACACACCGACCAATTCCGGGCGCTGCCAGGCTTTTTGTTGCACCTGGGTGACCACCTCCGCCAGTTTTTCGTAACCCAAACCGGCGCGGTCTTCGATCTGCAATTTAAATCCGCCGGTGGTACCGAGCCCGCGCACCGGTGGCGGAGGGAAAATCGCGATAAAAGCTTCTTCAATACCGGCGTATTTCGCCTGCAATTTTTGCGCTATGGCGCCGGCGGAGAGGGCTTCACCGGTGCGTTTATCGAAGGAATCTAAAGCGAGAAACACAATGCCTGCACTGGCGCTGTTGGTAAAACCGTTGATGCTCAAGCCGGGAAATTGCACCGCGCTTTCCACACCGGGTTCCGCCAGACCAATTTCTCCCATTTCGCGAATCACCGCTTCCGTGCGGGCCAAGGTGGCGCCATCCGGCAATTGCGCAAAGCCAATGAGATATTGCTTGTCCTGTGCCGGCACAAAACCTTTGGGAATCGTGTTGAAGCCGACACCGATAATCGCCAACAGCACCACATAAAGTCCCACGGCCAAGGATTTGCGGCCGAGCATTTTGCCCACGCTGGTGGAATAGTTGCCGGAGGCACGGCCAAAACTGCGGTTGAACCAGCGGAAAAACCGGCCAAACACTTTATCCATAATCAATGTGAGCCGGTCTTTGGGCGCGTCGTGACCTTTTAATAACAATGCGGCGAGCGCAGGACTTAATGTCAGCGAGTTGATGGCGGAAATTACCGTGGAAATCGCAATGGTCAAGGCAAATTGTTTGTAGAACTGGCCGGTCAATCCGCTGACAAATGCAATAGGCACAAAGACTGCCACCAATGTCAGCGAAATCGCAATAATCGGCCCGCTCACTTCCTGCATGGCTTTGTAGGTGGCGGCGAGCGGAGTAAGACCTTCTTCAATATTGCGCTCGACGTTTTCCACCACCACTATGGCGTCGTCCACGACTATACCGATGGCGAGCACAAGACCGAACAGCGACAGGGTGTTAATGGAAAATCCAAACGCCCACATCAACGCGAAGGTACCGACAATGGAAACCGGCACCGCGAGCAGAGGAATAATGGACGCGCGCCAAGTTTGCAGAAACACCACTACCACAATCACCACCAGGGCGAGTGCTTCCAGCAGAGTTTTAATCACGGCTTTGATGGAATCTTTCACAAAAATCGTGGGATCGTAGACCACTTCATAATCCACGCCTTGGGGAAAGCGCTCCTTCAATTCCGCCATGGTTTTGCGCACGCCTTCGGAAATTTGAATGGCGTTGGCACCGGGCGCCTGGAAAATCGGAATCGCCACTGCGGGCTGATTATCCAGCATGGAATTCAAGCTGAATTCCGCTGCGCCCAACTCCACACGGGCGACATCTTTTAAGCGGGTGATTTCACCATTGGCGCCAGCGCGAATAATAATTTCGCCAAATTCTTCCACATTTTCCAAGCGGCCTTTGGCATTGACGGGCAATTGCACATCCACAAAAGAACTCACCGGGGCACCGCCGATCATGCCCGCGGCAACTTGCACATTTTGTTCGCGCACGGCGTTGGTGATATCGCTGGCGGTGAGATTGCGTTCGGCGATTTTTTCCGGGTCGAGCCAGATGCGCATGGCGTAATCGCCGGAGCCAAATAATCGCACCATGCCGACGCCAGCCACTTTGGCCAATTCGTCTTTTACGTTCATCAACGCGTAATTGCGCAGATAAAGTTCGTCGTAGGTTTTATCCGGCGAAATCAAATGCACCACCATGGTTAAATCCGGCGAACTTTTTACCACGGTGACACCCGTTTGCCGGGTGACCTCGGGCAGGCGCGGCAGCGCTTGCGATACGCGGTTTTGCACCATCTGCTGGGCAAGATCGGGATCGGTGCCGATTTTAAAAGTGACGGTGAGCGTCATACGGCCGTCGGTGGTGGCCTGGGAAAACATATACAACATGTTTTCCACACCGCTCATTTGTTCTTCCAGCGGCCGCGCCACGGTTTCGGCGATGACTTTGGGATTAGCGCCGGGATAAGACGCGTTGACCACCACCGAGGGCGGCGACACTTCCGGATATTCGGAAATGGGTAATTGAAACATGGCGATAATGCCCGCGATAAAAATCAGCAGGGAAATCACGCCGGCAAAAATTGGGCGATCGACAAAAAAACGGGAAATATTCATAAGCGTTCCTGCTCGTCGTTGACTGGACCGAGGGAGGGAGAAAAAACTGGCCGTTATTGCACGGCCAGTTGATTGTTGAGGGTAGTGACGTGTACCGGATTGACCACGGCACTCGGACGCAAATGCGCAAGGCTGTTCACCGCAATGCGCTCGCCGGCTTCAACACCCGAGAGAATTACCCGGTGCGCCTGGAAGTGGTTGCCCAGGGTAACTTCGCGGTATTGCACGGTATTTTGTTCATCCACCACATAAACAAATTTGCGGTTTTGATTGGTGCCTATGGCGCGGTCGGGCACCAGTAGCGCCGCCTGGGTGCTCGCCGATCCCAAAGAAATATTGGCGTACATGCCGGGCGTGAGTGCGCCGTCGGTATTGCTGAAAATCGCCCGCGCGCGGATGGTGCCGCTCGCCACATCCAAGCGGTTATCGAAAGCGTGAATGCGACCGCGATAGACCTGAGCGTCATCACCAGCGAGGGTTAATTCCACCGGCATCTCCTCCTGCTGCTGAATGCGGCGCACGGAGCGGATGTACGTCTGCTCGTCCACATTGAATTCTGCGTAGAGCTGATCGTCCGCCACTATCGTGGTCAATACCGGCGCAGTGGCGCCGGCTCCCACCACATTGCCGACGGTGAGTTCAGCGCGGCCAACGCGGCCGGAAATCGGCGCGCGCACATGGGCGTATTCCACATTCAAACGCGCCTGATTCACCGCGCTTTCTGCAGCTTGCACGCTGGCTTGGGCGACCTGGTGATCACTGGCGGCGTTGTCGTAGATGCTGCGGGAAATCAATTTGTTTTCGAGAAGCTGGCGCGCTCGCTCCAGTTCGTCCCGGGTGAGGCGCTCCCGCGAGCGCGCGGTGGCGAGTTCGGCTTCCGCCCGTCGTAGCTGCGCCTCATGGGTGCGGGGATCGATCACGAATAAAGGATCGCCTTCGTGCACCAATTGGCCGTCTTCAAACAGCACCTGCTGAATGGTGCCGGCTACTAGGGGTTTGATTTCCGCACTGGCCACCGGCGTCAGGCGCCCGGAAAAGCGGGTCCAGGTGCGGATCTCGGTCGGGGTGAGTTCTGTGACTTCCACGTTGGGGGCGGGCGGGGTGGCCTGTTGCGCGGTGTCGTTATCCGCGCTGGCGCCGGTGGCGTAGTAAAGCCCGCTGGCGGTGGTCAGCAGGGCGGCAAGAACAAGGGGAAAAGTGCGAGAGGTAAATAACTTTTCGGAGGTAAAACGAATGGCAGAACGCATGAGCTGGTCTCCTGTGCCAAATCAAACAAGCTGGTCGGATCGACCAGCTCCCTGGGGGCTTTGGGTAAGTGGAGCGGATGATACATACCGGTCGGTATGTTGGTCAATTCGGCTTTTGCAAAAAAATGTACGAGACTTAGAACAAGTTGTTTTATGCCGTGAGGGATAAATCATAAGCACTACGCTGTCCTAATTGGCGCGAGCTTGCTATTTGTCAGGTCAGCGATTACTTTTTACGCCATTTTGGCCAGAAGACATACCGATGAATTGCATGGTGCAAACCGGTCGGTCTTTTTCGGTCTAGACAATTGTTAGTTGAGATCTGCTATGTCCGCTGAAGAAACCCGTCATCGTTTGTTGGAAACCGCTCTAGAGCTGATCTGGCAGAGCAACTACAACTCGGTCGGGGTCAATGAAATCTGCAAACAAGCGGGGGTCACCAAAGGCGGCTTCTATCATCACTTCGAATCCAAAGCCCACTTGTTTTGCGCCGCCAGTGAGCACTATTGGGAGAACATTAAACGCGACCTCGATACTGTGCTGTCCCCGGTCAATACGCCATTGGAGCAGCTGGAAAATCTCATCGCGTTTATCTTTCACAGCAAATTCCAGGGGCGCGCTTGCGTGCGCGGCTCGCCGTTTTTCAGCGCCGGTCTGCAAACCGGTTGTGAAGAATCGATGATCAACGAAAGCCTGCACAAAATGTCGCAGAACAGCGTGAAGTACAATTTGGCGCTGGTGCGCACGCTGCACGCGGCGGGTTACTTGGAAGGCGAGGTGAATGCGGAGCGGGTGGCGCGGCTGCTGAGCCAGTACATCCAGGGAATTACCGGTTTTGCGCGGGTCAATGGCTGCGCCTGTCTGGAGACTGTGCGCAACGATATAGCCGAAGCGTTTTACCGCCTGACCGGATTAAAGCGCGAATACTGGTTTACCACGCCGCCGACTTGGCAGGCGCCGGCCCAGTCTTAAAATCCTGGCCATCCGCAAGATCGGAATCGTTAGATGATCGTGCGGAGCATCTGCAGCGCCAGCAGTAGCGACAGTACGCCGAAGAGCTTCTTCAAAATTTTTACAGGCAGCCGGTGCGCCAGGCGCGCACCCAGCGGCGCGGTCACCAGGCTGAGCGCGGCTATGCTGATCACCGCCGGCCAATAAATAAAACCCAGTGTGAATGGCGGAAGGCCAGGGGCCTGCCAGCCGTTGATCCAATATCCCAGCGCCCCGGCGAGAGCCACCGGCAGACCGGCAGCGGCGGATGTGCCTATAGCCACAGGTACGGCGACATTGCACCAGGCCAAAAACGGCACCGTCAGCGAACCACCGCCGATCGCCACCAGGGCCGAAATACCGCCTATGCCCACACCTGCGGCGCTCAGGCCAACCGTTCCGGGCAATTGGCGCGAGGGTTTAGGTTTGCGGTCGAGGAATAGCTGCAGGGCGACGAAAGACATAAACAGAGCAAAAAAAATCGCCAGCGGTTTAGCGGCGATCAGACTGGCGAGAAAGGTCGCAGCAAAGGTCCCGAGGAGAATGCCCGGCGTCATACGCACCACCACCGGCCACAATACAGCGCCATGACTGTGATGGGCGCGCAGGCTGGCGAGGGCGGTGGGCACTATGGCGGCCATGGACGTGGCCAGCGCCATATGGACTATGTGCTCGGTTGGAAACCCCTGCGCCACGAACAGTATCGTCAACACCGGCACCATCACGCCGCCACCGCCGATACCGAATAATCCAGCCAACAAGCCCACCACTGCCCCCAGGCCCAAATACGCAAGCAGCCATTGCAGTTCCACCATCACGCGACCTCATTCAAAAAAGAGCCGCATCATACGCCGATTGGGTGCTGCTGTTCAGGCGTCAGGGTACTGTGCACCAGTCTCAACTCTGCTGGAGTGATCGCTCGCGCCAGCTTGGCGAGGAATTCCTGGCGCTCCGCTGCGGGCATAGCGGACGTGGATTGTCCCACGAAGCTCGGGCGCGGCAAGGTTTCCAGGCGCGCAAACAACAGACGC
>JAEZGT010000302.1 GCA_023416875.1 Pseudomonadota bacterium | reverse complement strand
CCCTAACGACGACTGGCGCTGGCACATGTACGACACGGTGAAAGGCTCCGACTACATCGGCGACCAGGACGCCATTGAGTACATGTGTTCGGTCGGCCCCGAGGCCGTATTCGAACTCGAACATATGGGCCTGCCATTTTCCCGTACGGATAACGGCCGCATTTATCAGCGTCCATTCGGTGGCCAATCCAAGGATTTCGGCCGCGGCGGCCAGGCTGCACGCACTTGCGCAGCGGCTGACCGTACTGGCCATGCGCTTCTGCATACCCTGTATCAACAGAATGTCCGCAATAACACCGTCTTTCTGAACGAGTGGTTTGCCGTCGATATCGTCAAGAATCAGGACGGAGCAGTGGTCGGTGTCATCGCCATCAATATGGAAGATGGTGAAACCGTTTATATCCGTTCCAAAGCGACGGTATTTGCCACCGGTGGTGCCGGACGGATTTATGCGTCTACCACCAATGCCCACATCAATACCGGAGACGGCATTGGTATGTCTATCCGCGCTGGATTTCCAGTGCAGGATATCGAAATGTGGCAGTTCCACCCGACAGGGATTGCCGGCGCCGGTGTGCTGGTCACCGAGGGTTGCCGTGGTGAAGGCGGTTATCTGATCAATAAAAATGGCGAGCGGTTTATGGAGCGCTACGCTCCGAATGCCAAGGATCTCGCGGGCCGCGATGTGGTGGCCCGTTCCATGATTCTGGAAATTCTCGACGGTCGTGGGTGTGGTCCTAACGGTGACCATGTGTATCTGAAGCTCGATCACCTCGGCGAACAGACTCTGAATGAAAAACTTCCCGGAATTCTCGAGTTGTCACGCACCTTTGCCCACGCGGATCCGGGCAAAGAGCCCATTCCTGTTGTACCCACATGTCATTACATGATGGGAGGCATTGTTACCAACATCGACGGCCAGGCGCTCACTCAGGACGCCGAAGGCAACGACAAAGTTATTCCGGGCTTCTATGCTTGTGGCGAAGTCGCCTGTGTGTCCGTCCACGGCGCGAATCGCCTGGGTGGCAACTCTCTCCTGGATTTGGTGGTATTCGGTCGTGCATCCGGGATGTACATCGAAAAAGCCCTGCGCGAGGGTGTCGAATATCGACCAGCGAGCGACAGCGATATAGAAGCGGCAATGTCACGGCTGAACCGTCTCAATCAATCGCAGTCTGGTGAATCACCAACGGTGTTGCGCAAAGAATTGCAGACCATCATGCAGAACTACTTCGGTGTGTTCCGCAAAGGCGAATACATGCAGGAAGGCATCAAGCAACTCGCCGCACTGCGGGAGCGCATGGACAACATCTGGCTGCAAGACAAGAGCAACGCGTTCAACACCGCGCGCATCGAAGCTCTGGAAGTGCAGAATTTGTTTGAGGTCGCTGAAGCGACGGCGATTGCTGCGGAAGAGCGCAAAGAATCCCGCGGTGCCCATGCACGCGAAGATTATCAGGAGCGCGACGATCAAAACTGGCTGTGCCATTCGCTGTACTTCCCCACTGATAAACGTGTGGGCAAACGAGCTGTCAATTTCGCGCCGAAAACCATGCAAGCTTTCGAGCCCAAAATCCGTACCTATTAATCGAGTGAGGTAAAAGGGTCAAATGTTGAAAGTCGAAGTCTACCGTTACAACCCGGAAACCGATAAAGCCCCTTATATGAAAACCTATGAGGTGGACACTCAGGGTAAGGACTTGATGGTGCTGGACGTGCTGGAGCTTCTCAAAGCGCAGGATCCCACCTTGGCTTACCGCCGTTCCTGCCGCGAAGGTGTTTGCGGCTCTGATGGTATGAATATCTCCGGCAAGAATGGCCTTGCGTGCATCACCTCGCTATCAGAGAGCGTGAAAAACAACCGTTTGGTGTTACGCCCATTGCCGGGGCTGCCGGTGGTCCGCGATCTGGTGATCGATATGTCTCAGTTCTATGAGCAATATCGCAAGATCGAACCCTTCTTGCAGAACCATAATCCAGCGCCCGCAATTGAACGCCTGCAGTCTCCGGAAGATCGTGCCAAACTTGACGGGCTCTACGAATGCATTCTGTGCGCTTGCTGTTCCACCAGTTGCCCATCCTTCTGGTGGAATCCGGACAAGTTTATCGGGCCGGCGGGTCTGCTCCAGGCCTACCGCTTTCTGGCTGACAGCCGTGACACAGCGACGGAACATCGCTTGGGCAAGTTGGATGATCCGTTCAGCGTTTTCCGCTGCCACGGCATCCAGAACTGCGTGGCGGTCTGCCCGAAAGGGCTGAATCCCACCCGTGCCATCGGCCACATACGCAATATGTTGCTCCAGCGCGGTGTTTAAACCGCAGGAGCGACACGGCTCGCGGGCCGTAACAAACCAAATATTGACCCCCGCCAACGGCGGGGTTTTAGCGTGTCGCCGCCAGTGGATGCGGTGACAGCCTGAACAGCCATAACTGAGTCGTTCACAGGCGCACGCCAGGCTCTTCACTGGTTTGCGGTCGCCCGAGTGGCGGTCAACTGCGCTTTCAACACTTGGTCGGCTTAATCGACGGTGGACAACATGCAGCAAAATCTGATGGAGCTCCTGTGGAGCACTTCCCATATTTCCGGTGGCAATGCCGCCTACGTGGAAGGTTTGTACGAGTCCTTTCTGCGCGATCCGAGCTCTGTTTCCAGCGAGTGGCGCACCTATTTTGAGCAGTTGCCTCGCGTCAATGGGGTGGTCGCCAACGACATTCCGCATTCGGAAATCATCGAATATTTCGAGCAGTTGGGAAAAAGCCGTTCGCGACCGATGTTGGCTCCGGGGACTGGTGCAACCGACGTCAAACATGAGCGCAAGCAGGTCGAAGTGGTGCAGTTGGTTAACGCCTATCGCCTGAGCGGCCACAAGAAAGCCAGCCTGGATCCTCTCGGTCTCACCCGTGCCACTAACCTGGCAGAGCTCGATCTGAATTTTC
The DNA here is from genome assembly GCA_023416875.1 of Pseudomonadota bacterium. GTDB lineage: Bacteria > Pseudomonadota > Gammaproteobacteria > Pseudomonadales > Cellvibrionaceae > UBA5868. The sequence goes on along the minus strand of JAEZGT010000302.1, from coordinate 2,338 downwards.
ACGGCCTCACTGCGGCGGATCTCGACGTGGTATTTCAGACCGGTGATTTGTCCTTCGGCAAGGCGGAAGCGCCACTGCGCGAAATTGTCGCCGATTTGGAGAAAACCTACTGCGGTACGGTCGGCGCAGAGGTCATGCACATCACCAATTTCGCCGAGCGCAAATGGCTGTTGAACCGCCTCGAAAGCCAGCGTTCCACTGCGGTTTTGGATCCTGCAGAAAAAGTGTCGCTGCTGCAGAGCCTCACCGCCGCTGAAGGTTTGGAGCGTCACCTCGACAGTAAATACCCGGGCACCAAGCGTTTTGGCCTTGAAGGTGGCGAAAGCTTGATCCCAATGCTGGATGAAGCCATCAAGCGCGCTGGTACCTACGGCGCCAAAGAGATGGTCATCGGCATGGCCCACCGCGGTCGCCTCAATACCTTGGTGAATATCCTCGGAAAAAACCCTGCGGAATTGTTTAACGAGTTCGAAGGCAAAAAATTGGTGGATACCTCCGGTGACGTGAAATATCACCAAGGTTTTTCATCCAACGTCATGACCCCCGGCGGCGAAATGCACTTGGCCATGGCCTTCAACCCGTCACACCTGGAAATTGTTGCTCCGGTGGTGGAAGGTTCCGTGCGTGCGCGTCAGGACCGCCGTCAAGACGTGGTGGGCACACGTGTAGTTCCGGTCGTGCTCCACGGTGACGCAGCCTTTGCCGGCCAGGGTGTGGTCATGGAAACCTTCCAGATGTCCCAGACCCGCGCGTACAAAACCGGCGGTACCATCCATATCGTGATCAATAACCAGGTCGGGTTTACCACCAGCCGCAAAGAAGATGCGCGCTCCACCGATTACTGCACCGACGTGGCGAAAATCATCGAGACCCCGATCTTCCACGTCAACGGCGACGATCCGGAAGCCGTGGTATTCGTCACTCGTTTGGCGATGGATTATCGCAACGAATTCAAAAAAGACGTGGTGATCGATCTCGTGTGTTACCGCCGTCGCGGCCACAACGAAACGGATGAGCCGTCCGCTACGCAGCCGTTGATGTACAACGCCATTCGCAAGCACAAAACCACCCGCACACTGTACGCCGAGCGTTTAGTGCAGCAGCAGTTGTTAACCGAACAGCAGGTCGATGAAATGGCGACGGAATACCGCGCAGCGCTCGACCGCGGTGAGCACGTGGCGCGCGGCTTGGTCAGCGAGCCGGACCGCACTTTGTTCGTCGATTGGACGCCTTACCTCGGCCACGACTGGCAAACACCTGCGGATACCGGTTATGACCTGCAGGCCTTGCAAGCAGTCGCAGAGAAATCCTGCCTTATTCCGGACGGCGTGGTCGTTCAGAAGCAAGTCAGCAAAATCTATGAGGACCGTCTGAAAATGGCCGGTGGTGCGCTGCCGATCAACTGGGGTATGGCGGAAACCATGGCGTACGCCACCTTGTTGGAGCAGGGATATCGAATTCGCCTTACTGGTCAGGACGTGGGCCGCGGTACCTTTTCACACCGCCATGCGGTTGTGCACAACCAGAAGACCGGCGAAGCCTATGTGCCGTTGCAAAACCTGTTTGAAGGCCAGCCGCCGTTTGCAATCTACGATTCATTTTTGTCTGAAGAAGCCGTATTGGCTTTCGAATATGGCTACGCCACTACCGCGCCTAATGGGCTGGTGATATGGGAAGCGCAATTCGGTGACTTCGCCAACGGCGCCCAGGTAGTGATCGACCAGTTCATCACCAGTGGTGAGCATAAATGGGGCCGCTTGTGTGGTCTGACGCTATTGCTGCCCCACGGTTATGAAGGGCAGGGGCCTGAGCACTCATCGGCACGCCTTGAGCGATTCTTGCAGCTGTGCGCCGAGCACAACATTCAGGTGTGCATCCCCACCACACCGGCTCAGGTCTACCACATGCTGCGTCGCCAGGCGATCCGCCCAATGCGACGGCCGCTGGTGGTGATGAGTCCCAAGTGGATTTTGCGCCACAAACTTGCCACTTCCACATTGGAAGAGCTCGCCCATGGCAGCTTTAAAACAGTGATAGGGGACGACACAGTTGATCCGTCCCAGGTCAAGCGCGTCATCCTGTGCAGCGGCAAGGTGTATTACCACTTGTTTGAAGCCCGCGAAGAGCGTCAGCAGACAAACGTGGCTTTGGTGCGCATCGAACAACTTTACCCGTTCCCCGAGGAAGACCTGCGTCTCGCGCTCAAACCATTTGAGCATGTGACGGATGTTATCTGGTGTCAGGAAGAGCCCATGAACCAAGGCGCCTGGTATTCAAGCCAACACCGTATGAAGCGAGTACTGGATAGGGTAAACTCTGACGCCTTTTTGCGATACGC
>JAEZGT010000225.1 GCA_023416875.1 Pseudomonadota bacterium | reverse complement strand
TGCTCGGCGGGGAGCTGCACATCACCACTAAAGCCTGTTTGGTGAACTACCTGCTCAGGGAGATGCAGGTGAACACCAAGATGCTCGACGGCACGCCGGAGGCGCAGCAGCTGGTGCTGGTGAACCGGGATGACGTCCGCCCCTGGCTGTTTGACTGACCCGATGTGCAAATCCGTTCACAGAAAGGCCTAATCAGGCCGGTCATTCGGCGAACCAAGCGGCCCGAAAATGCTCTGACGGTTGCCATTCGCCGGCATAATCCCGACTATACGCGCAGCTTTGTTTTTGAAGGCAAATGTGTTTTTGAAGACCAATATGTTTTGAAGACCAATGTGTTTTAGAAGATAAATAGGTTTGAAGACAAATAGCGCTTGAGCTACCAAGACAAATAACAATCATGACAAATAACGATAGAGCCACTATGTCCATGCGATTTTTTCTCACCCTGATCCTGTCCCTTGCCGTTTTCGCCACCGCCTGTTCCAAAAAAGGTGATGACGACGCGCCTGCGCTGAGCGCCGAGCGCAAAGCGGAATTTGATACCAAATTGAACGCTCTCAAAGTCGAGACGGATATCAGCGAGTACAAGAGTGTTTTTGGCGAGCCTGCGGTTACCCACCCACGCACGGTCACCGTTGCGAATACCATTATCCGCCGCCACGCACCGCCGCGACAGGTGGAGGAGTCTTTCTCCTATATCGAACACTTGTACGTGAACCCGTATTTTTATCTGCAGGTGTTGACCGATGAGGCGGGCAAAGTGGGTATGTATTCCATCACCGCGCGTACTGCTGATTACGCGCCCACCATCAACACCGTATTCGGACATCCCATTTATTTGGGCAAATCGGTGTTTGGCGATATGCAGGCTCCCGCGCGAAAACTCGGCGCGGATTTCACCAAGCCGGAACAGCGCGCGTATTACGAAATTATGGTGAACAATTCCGAGGCAGCTGAAATTGCCGTGGTGGGCACCAATCCGTTGGGGTACGTGGAAAAAATTGGCGACTTTCCCGAAAAATCCGACGAAATTTTCGTGAAGTGGTTTGTGCTTGCAGGCACGGATTTTCCGATGAGCGACGAGCATGATGCGTTCCGCAAAAATACCAGCATCAATACCTACAGCCGCGCGGCCAAATGGTTTCGCGGCTTGGACAACACGGGTGGCGGCACCAATTTGGGCAAGGCGCCGATTCACATAGGACCCAGCCCAGCGCAGCTGGAGAGCATCAAAAAATAGAGGCTTTATTTTTCGTCATTTAGTCGTTAGAGGCACGGGGTTCCTGCCTTAAATAAAACGCACAGGGCAGGGAGTGCCCGTCTTTTCCGCACGAATTCTTACATCTCCACGGTTCATACCCAGCAGAAAATCCTGTAGTCTCGGCGCAGCCGTACCCGCCCTCACGTCGCGTGCACAGTCGGGTATGTTTTTGCCACATTGTCTGGAGAGCCCCATGAACAAAATCGCCGTGTTGATCCTGTCATGTCTGATTTCCTGCGGCGCCATTGCCGCTGATCTGCCGAATTTCCCTTTTGTTGTCGCCAATGGCTCTGCCGAGAAAAAAATTAAACCGGATATGGCGACCGTATACCTGACCGTCATGGCCTTTGAAAAAGAATCCGACCAGGCTCTCAAAACCATCAACGTCACCACTAATCAGGTAACTGATATCCTGACCAAATACGGCGTGAGCAAAGAAAATATTGAAGCGACGGACATCAACAAATCCACCACCCGCAGACGCGACCCGGAATTCAACGCGCTGGAAATTCTCGGCTACGAAGTCACCCGCTCCATGACCATTAAACTCGACAATCTGGCGCAATATCCGGAAATCATGGGCAATCTCATCGCCACCAATAATGTCTCCGGCGTGCGCGCAGATTTTGATATCTCCAATCGCAAAGCTGTCGAAGCAGAATTGATTGCAGAAGCGGGTGCGGATGCCAGAGAAAAAGCTACCGCCATGGCCAATGGCCTGGGCAGCAAAATTCAATCGGTGTTTGCAATTTCCCAAGTGTCGTCGTTTGGTGATTTTGTGGCGGATTTTGGTGCGGGTTCTGCAAGAACTATGGCCTTTAAAACATCGGCGGGCAGTTACGAAACCATTATGTTTGCGCCGGAAACGATCACCGTCGGACAGACAATCAATGTGATGTTCCGAATTAAGTAGAAGAATAAACTCCGGGCGGAGCATCCGCCCGGATTAATTTCTTTAAGCCAGCGTTAATCCCTCAATTGTCTTCTCGCCAAACTTCACGTCCTGCAATCCATACGCCGCTGCGATGGTATCCATCAAATCCATCTGCGTTGCGCGGGCAGCGTCCAGTACCACGCCATTGCGGAACAGAGTTTTGCCGCCGGCCATAAAATAAGGGCCATGCTCGCTGGAGTGAGTGTCGCCATCGCCCTGGTCGGTAACATGCACCACCAACGTTGAGTCGAGCAGACTTTGATTGTTTTCGTCCCGCATCACCTCCAGTAACTGCACCAGATAAGTGAACTTGGCAGACAGGTAAGCGCGGAATATGGCGTAGTGTCGAGGCGAGGTATGAACTGCCTGGTGATAGCTCATGCCTTCAAATTCCGGAAAGGAATTCGGTAAGAAAAATTCCCCATCCGTATCGCCCCACATCAAGGTGACTGCGTTGGTGAGATTGCGACTTAACGCCAAGGCGCTCAACTCGATCTGTAAATCCGCTTCTTTATCGAAATTTGTTGTGTCTGGCGTGGCGGCCAGCTCAGCGCGGAATTTATTATCGACGGGGGTGGCCTCAGCGCTGTCCGTGTTGAATAGCTCCTGATAGGCAGTGGCCGAGCTGCGATAATAGGACGCAGCGTTGAAATCCTTCATGCTGACAACAGCATTGCCTGGAAGTATATGCGTGGCCAAAAACAGATTCGGAATTTGCACGTTTTCGCTCAGGGCTTCGCCGAGCAGAATGTCTAAGGTGGTTTTGCGTCGGTTATCAAGAAAGGCGCCGCCGAGAACTTTTTGCGAAAGTCCCTGGCCGCCGTTATGCACATATAAATTATTTAAAAATAGGCAGTGATGTTTTATCGGCGCAAGCGGTGCGGATGCAACGCCCAAGCGAATGGCGGCACCACAACCGCTCGGCTCCCATTGATCGCGACGCGCGCCCAAGGGGGTATACACAAAGATAACGCGCTTGCGCGGTGGTGCCGGCAAGGCATGAATCGGCATAAATGGCGCAATGCCGGTGCTAAGCGCGGTCGCTTGCAGCAGTCGGCGGCGTGTCCAGTTTTGAGTAGAAAGCATTTTCATAGACTGTTTCCCGGCAGACTGATTATTGGAGAGTGATGGCGGTGATATCGCTGTCGCAGCGCAGATACTCCAGGGTCACGCGATTGACAGAGACAATAATTTCACCCGGGCCGCACTCATCAGAGCTGTCGAATTCCAAATCAGGGTAATCCGCAAGCAAACGTGCAACTAATTCATCGGTAGGTTTATTCGTTTTTAATGTCGCGACGATTACACTCGGAGGCGCTTCCGTCGTTACGCTTGCAATTGCGATAGGGTTCGCGCACTTAGCGGTCGCAGTCTCGTAAAGAACGGTTGAGTTATTGCTCGTAAATAATTTCAGCTGTGACTCGTCAGCGGCAAAACGCACAACCTTTTTCAGATCCGCGTAATATTCCCGCTCCACCAGTAAATTAGGCGCATTTTCACAGTTGAGCGGCAATTCCTGCTCATTGGCAATGCCCATAGCCCCGTGGCGCACCCAATAAGTAGAGGAAAACGTACCGCAGACAGTAGAGCCTTGTAGCTCCCTGTCTTCGGTGAATTTCAATGTAACGGGAATATTGCTGGCCCGGCGAACACCAAACTCGGTTTCCACATAGCGCAGCTCCCAAACCGGGTTGGTCAGCGCTCCTGGGGCCAGCTCGCCGTCGCCAGGGTTGCCGGAGCTACTTGAACTCGAACTACTCGAACTGGAATTCGAACTACTGGAACTTGAGGAGCTGCTCGAGCTGCTATCCTCTGGCTCCTGCCCCCCACACGCCGTCAGCAAAGCCAGGGTGCTGCAAAGCAAAACATACTTCATGCCGTCTCCAATCTAATCATTATTGTGCTGAGGGGCATTTATACGATGTTGTGGTGCAGGAGGGTAGCCACTAAGAAATGTGAATGAGCCCCTCTTCGCTGAAAAGGGGCTGTGGCTCAGAGAAATGTGACTCGGTTGGAAGATTAAACCCTGGTCAGCCCCTCGATTTTTTTCGTTCCGTACTGCACCCCTTGCAACCCGTACGCCTCCGCGATGGTATCCATCAAGTCGTATTGGGAGGCGCCGCCTGCGTTTACGACAGCGCCATTACGAAAGAGATTTTTGCTGCCGGCAATAAAATAGGGAGGATTGGTGCCGTCGTGATTATCGCCATCGCCTTGATCGGAGACGTGCACAACCAGCGTGGTTTCAAGCAAACTCCGATTGTCTTCATCGCGCATTACCTCAAGCAACTGAATTAAATAGGCGAGCTTGGCAGACAGGTAAGCCCGGAATATGGCATAGGATTGCCGACTCGCGGTATGAATCGCCGAGTGGAAATCGCTGCGGATTTCAGTAAAAGACTCGGGTAAATAAAACTCCCCCTGTTGCTCGCCCCACATGAGCGTAACCACATTAGTGACGTTGCGACTTAGGGCGAGCGCGCTCAGTTCTATCTGCAGATCCACTTCAGTGTCGAAATCGGTCGCGGGGAATGATGGCAACGCCGCGCGGAATTTACGATCAATGGGCGTGTCGTCGTTGGTTTCGTTGAAGAAGTGGCCGTATACCGCAGCCGCGCTGCTCGCAAAGCCGATGGTCTCGAGGTCTTTCGCGCTAATCGACTCAAATTTTGCATGTGCGCCCAAATGAAGATTTGGCACTTGTACATTGTCGCGCAGCGCTGCTCCCAGATGAATATCCAAAGTAGTTGCGTGAGCCTCGTCGAATCCACCTCCGAGCACTCTTTTCATGTGTCCGAAGCCGCCATCTGGCATATGGAAATTTGTCAAAAATGTGCAGTGTTGCTTTACCGGCGCCAGCGGCGCGGAGGCAAAGGGCAAGCTCATGGCCTCACCGCACCCTCGCGGCTGCCATAATTCGTTGGGTGCGCCCAGCGGCGTGTACACAAAAATAACCCGCTTGCGCGGCGGCGCTGGTAAGGCATTAATCGGCATAAATGGCGTGAGGCCCGCACTCAGCGCTGTAGCTTGCAGCACTCGACGGCGCGTCCAGTTTTGGGTAGAAAGCGTTTTCATAGGCTGATTCCCTGCATGCTCATTGGTAAGTGATGGTGGAGATATCGCTGCGGCAGCGCAGATATTGCAACGTAATGCGATTGACCGATACGACAATCTGGCCTGGCCCACAAGCGTCCGCACTGCGAACTTCCAAATCGGGGTAATCCGTCTGCAGGCGCTGAATAAATTCATCAGAAACCTCATTCGCCGTCAGCAACACAGTTACCGGACTCCAAGGTGGCGACAGATTCTGAGTGGCTTCACCGTCGACGAATTTCGGCGTTGCGCATTTAATTCCAGCGGGCTCGTAAACGACAGTGGAATTGTTGCTGGTAAATAATTTCAGCTCGGATTCACTGGCGGCAAAACGGGCCACATTGTTTAACGCGGCATAATAATCCCGCTCCAACAACGACCAGGGATTCGGCACGCAATTGAGCGGCACCTCAGGCGCTTGATCAAAACCCATAGCGCCGTGGCGAACCCAATAACTCGCAGAAAAAGACCCGCAAGCCGTGGTGCCTTCCAATTGTCTGTCTTCATCAAAACGCAACGTCATCGGAATATTGCTGGCCCGGCGGATGCCAAGCTCATTTTCCACATAACGCAATTCCCAAACCGCGTTTGTCAGTGCCCCCGGGACAAGCTCGCCGTCACCAGAACCGCTGGAACTGGAGCTGCTCGAACTCGAAAGGCCTGAGCTTGAAGTTGAGCTGGAACTGGTGGACCCCGAATTAGAACTCGAGCTTGAACTGCTGGAACTTGAACTCGAAGAGCTGTTGGAACTGGATGAGCTACTGGATGTGGTTCCCACCGGCTCCTGACCCCCACAAGCCGCCAGCAATACTGCGGCACTGCATAGCAAAACATACCTCTTGTCGTCCTCCTCCTGATCGTTATTATGCTGCGCAGCCGTTATACGACTTCGTTGAGCTAGAAGGTAGGGGCAGATAAAGGTCAGTGAGCACCTAATCACTGATTGCATACGGCGGTTTTTGAAAAGTGTGATGTGGTTTGCGCTTGGGGTGCTGGAACAGGGGGATTGGATTTACCGGAAGCTGCGTAACACCGCAATCAAATTCAGCGCAAACCCCACCGTCAGTATGGTGTACATCAGCAGGTTTAATAAAAGGTGCTCAAAATTAAACAGAAAATAGCTGACGGCGAGCAGCAACAGACCGAGCATCAAAAAGAAATGGCTTGCCTTTTGATAATTTATTTTCATGCAAGCCTCGCTGTGCATGGGGTAATTGGCTTTTACAAAGCTGCTCTTTATAGCATTGTTGGTG
>JAEZGT010000185.1 GCA_023416875.1 Pseudomonadota bacterium | reverse complement strand
GCGTCTGCTCCGGCTCGGGAAAGCGCAGTTTTTCCAGCAGCCCCTGCGAATCGCCGCCGGGGCCAGTGAGCTGGTGCCAGAACAGACGCCAGTCGGCGAGACTCTGCTGCTCGGCGTCGTTTTTCTGTTCGTCGGGCGTGGCGATGACCTCGCTGAACTGCTGGTGGACCAAGTCACGATAGGCGTTCAGGCGGCTATGAAATTCATCCCAGCTGGCAAAACCCATCACATGGGCGATGCGCCGGCGACCGAGTTCGTCCTTTGGCAGCTCCTGGCTCTGACGGTCGTCATAGCCTTGAATCGCGTGCTCCACATTGCGGAGGAAGCAGTAGGCCTCGCAGAGTTGCTCATCCACTCCGGGTGGCAGACAGTGCAGCCGCTGCAGCAGAGGCAACACTTTGAGCAGGCGGCGCTCCTGCAATTCGGTATCGCGTCCGCCGCGAATGATCTGAAAGGCTTGAGCGATAAATTCCACTTCGCGTATACCGCCGCGGCCGATTTTGACGTTGTCGTGGGTGCGCCGGCGGGCGACTTCCCGGTTGATCAGCTGCTTCAAATTGCGCAGCGCATCGATCGCGGAGAAATCCACGTATTTGCGGTAAGTAAAGCTGCGCAGCGACGCCATCAGCTCTTGAGTGTGTTCGGGGGTGCCGTTGCTGGCGACCACCCGGGCTTTGATCATGGCGAAGCGCTCCCATTCGCGCCCTTGCGTCTGATAGTAATCCTCAAGTCCGTCGAAGGTGCTCACCAACGAACCGCTCTGGCCATAGGGACGCAGGCGCATATCGACACGGAAGACAAAGCCATCCGCTGTCACCTGGTCGAGAGAGCGGATCAGACGCTGGCCGAGCCGGGTGAAAAATTCCTGGTTGCTGAAACTGCGCGGGCCGCCGTGGGTGTCGCCTTTACTGGGATAGGCAAAAATCAAATCTACGTCGGAAGATAGATTCAACTCCCAGGCGCCAAGTTTACCCATGCCGAGCACCAGCAGCGGCTGCCGCTCGCCGTTGTCAGCCCTTGGCTCGCCCATTTCCTTGCACAGATGGGCGTAGTGATATTCAAGCGTCGCCTGCAACGCCAGCTCCGCCAGATCGGTCAGCTCCACGACCGTGCGGCGGGTATCGGCGAGGCGGTTGAAATCACGCCAAACGATTCTTGCCATCTGCCTGTAGCGCCATTGGCGCAAGCATCTATCCCAGTCTTCCGCTGGTAAGTCCTTCTCCGGCAATCCCCTGGCGAGCGCGTCACGCTCCAGGTTTTCCAGCAATTGCGGATCACTCACCAGCGCCAGCAGCCAGTCAGGGTTTTCGCACAGTTTTTCGCTGACGAAATCGCTGCCGATCAGCACCCTGTGCCATTGACTCAGGACGTCGCCTACCAGTTGCGTCTCCAGTGAAGTCAATTGTTCGGGGGTGGCCCGGCGCAGTAGGCGTTCGTGCAAATGGTGGATGCGGGTGGAGCTGACGAGGTCGGCGGGAACGGTAAAACAGGATTGCAGAGTAGAGGAGGAGGACATGGACGGCTCGCTTTGTTATTGGATGCGGAGCGCGAAACAGGGCGGGTGGGCCAGCCTCCCGCCCCGTGTTTATCAAGGGGTGTAATTGACGGCGCGGGATTTATCCAGCCACTGGTCCAGCTCGCTCACATCAGCGGCCACCAGCACGCCCGCCGCCTGCTTCAACTGCAGGGTGGCAATAACGTAGCTGTAGAGTGCGTTGAAATAATCCCGCTGGGCGCTGTAGAGGTTGCGCTGGGCGTTAAGCACATCCACCAGATCGCGGGTGCCAACATCGTAACCGGCTTGGGTGGCCTCAAGCGCGCTGCGGCTAGAAGTGATGGCCTGTTTGCGCGCTTTTACAGTGGCGGCTGTAGTCAACACATCCAAGTGCCGCGAGCGGGTGTTCTGCACTGTGTCGCGCTGGGTTTGTAAATACAGTTCGCGCGCCTGCACATATTGATTTGCAGCTTGACGGCGCGAGGCCGAGATGCCGCCGCCGGCGTAAAGCGGAACTGACAGATCGAGCTGTACCGTGGTCGCGGTTTGATCCAGAACCGTGTCGTCATCTAAATCCCGCCCGGTATTGCCGTAGCGGATGGAGCCGCCTAGTGTTGGAAAATGGTCGGCTTTGGCCGCCTTAGCGTTGGCTTCGGCGGAGCGCGCGGCAAACCAGGAGGCTTTCAGGGAGGCGTTGTTATCCAGCGCCATTTTTACCCATTCTTCGCGGTTGCTGGGTTCCGGTGGGGCCACGGGGAAGTCGTCGAGGAGCGGTGAGAGGGAGCGATAGCTCTGTCCGGTCAGCACCTCCAGTGCCTCAAAGGCGATACCGAGATTGCCCGCTGCAACCAAGCGGTTGGCGGTAGCGGAATCATAGGCAGCCTGGGCTTCATGTACCTCGGTGATTGCGGTCAGGCCAACCGCAAAGCGCTGTTTGGTCTGCTCCAACTGATGGCCGAGGGCATCTTCTTCCGCTTTGGCGGTGGCGAGATTGTCCACCGCCTGCAGGGCGTCGAAGTAAGCGCGGGACGTGCGCAAGATCAGGTCTTCCTGGGCGATCAAAAATTCTGCTTCGGCGGTGTCCGCCAGCGCGCGGCCTTGGGAGTAGCGATGCCAGTTACTCAGATTGATGATGGACTGATTGAGGCCCACGCCGTAGACCGTCTGTGTGCCGTCGTATTTCGCCGGATTTTGCGCAGACACCACGTCATTTTCCACATCCGATTTTTGCCAGCTCGCATCGCCAGCGATTTGCGGCAGCAGGGCGGCACGGCTCAGATTTTTATTTTCGACCCCGGCATCGCGTTGAGCTTGCGCGGCCTTGAAGCGGTGGTCGTTTTCCACGGCCTGGCGATAGATGTCTTGCAGGGTTTCCGCGCGGGTGGTCTGCGACAGGAGAATCAGGGCGCAACAAAGCGAACTCAAGCCTGAAGCTATGCGTATTTTCATGGGGTTCCTTTGGTGTGTCGGTTTAAAACGAGGCGTGGGAGTGTAACCACGCAGTGTGATTAATGCATGTGAAATTCTGTAGCCCTGGCACAGCCAAGGGCAGGTCAGGTATAGACGTCCACGAGCTGAAAGTTCCCCTCGTAGTGCGCCACCTGCAGGTAAGTGCGCGTCGCCGGATGTTGCTGCGGATTTTGCTGGTCCGCGCGCAACTCCCGCAAGGCCGCAACGTAATCCTCAGAACGTCGCACACTGCGTTCAACCTCGGGTTCCACTTCCGCCACTACGGCTTC
>JAEZGT010000246.1 GCA_023416875.1 Pseudomonadota bacterium | reverse complement strand
TACTCCCTTAGCAGGGGAGCGCCTTCGGCCACTCGGCCACCTCTCCGGCAAAAATTTTTCGTAAAGAAAAATTTTTGTTCGCAAAACACGATTGAATCAATCTGCAACCGTCTTTTGACAAGCTCCTTCAAGACCAGAACAGCCTCTGAAGAAGGAGCGGCATGATACCAACAAACCGACGAAATTCAAATAGTTATATAAAGCTTATTTGGCTTCGGCAGCTTTATTACTTTCTAACACAAATCACCCAAGGATAAGCCCGGCGATCAAAGCGAATTGCCCGGCTCCGGCTCATGCTGTTGTTGCTTTTCGCGCTGAATTCTCTGATAAATTTCTTCGCGGTGCACAGCAATTTCTTTCGGCGCATTAACACCTATCCGCACCTGATTGCCTTTAACACCTAAAACAGTGACCGTTACATCATCACCAACCATCAAGGTTTCGCCGATACGGCGGGTTAATATCAACATCGGTTATTCTCCTTACTTTCATCCTGTGAGACCGAAGGCGCAGCCCGGAGAGGCTGTATTTTCGGCGGCTCTAACACCCACCCGTCTGGTTTTTTTGTTTTATCCACGAATGGATGCGGGTATGAGCTAAAGCCTGTGAGTCGCCCGTATCGGGCTTTATGGTTGCGGGCTCTGTGGAATTTATCCGCAGAGCTGACGCGCCAATCATCATATAATCAGGTCGTAGCTTTATCCAGCCCGAACGCTGTGTGCAAACTGCGAACCGCCAGTTCAAGATATTTTTCGTCGATGATGACCGATATTTTTATTTCAGAAGTGGTGATCATCTGGATATTGATATTGTCCGCCGCAAGCGCCTTGAACATGGTGCAGGCCACGCCGGCATGAGAACGCATCCCCACACCCACCACGGATATTTTGACAACAGAATCATCTGTCACCACTTCGCGCGCGCCCAACTCGTCTGCTGCTTTCTGCACAACCTGACGCGCTTTGTTCATGTCGCTGCGGTTCACGGTGAAGGTAATGTCAGCTGTTTGGTCAGCCGCCATATTCTGCACTATGACATCCACTTCAATATTGGCTTCACCAATCGGCGCCAGCAGGCGAGACGCCACACCAGGCTGATCCGGCACGCCAAGGACCGAAATTTTGGCTTCATCGCGATTAAATGCAATACCGGAGACTACAGGTTGTTCCATAGTCGAGAATTCCTCATCAATGGTGATCAAAGTGCCGGGGCCGTCCTGAAAGGAGGACAACACACGCAGGGGAACATTGTATTTACCCGCAAATTCAACTGAACGGATCTGCAGGACTTTGGAGCCCAGACTGGCCATCTCCAACATTTCTTCGAAAGTGATTTTGTCCAGTCGACGAGCTTTTTCCACCACGCGCGGGTCAGTGGTATATACACCGTCCACGTCCGTATAAATCTGGCATTCATCCGCTTTGAGTGCGGCCGCCAGTGCAACGCCTGTAGTGTCGGAGCCGCCGCGCCCGAGAGTCGTAATATTGCCGGCTTCGTCAACGCCCTGGAAACCTGCGACAACCACCACGCGACCCGCATCAAGGTCGGCCCGCATGCGCTCTACATCAATTTCCTGAATACGGGCTTTGGTGTGCGCGTCGTCGGTGAGAATTCTCACCTGGGAACCAGTGTACGAACGCGCATCCTGCCCCAATTCCATCAGAGCCATGCAAAGCAGAGCAATAGTGACTTGCTCTCCGGTAGATACCAGTACGTCCAGCTCTCGTGGATCAGGCGCCTTTTGGATTTCTTTTGCCAGCCCAATCAGACGGTTGGTCTCACCACTCATGGCCGAAACGACAACAACAATGTCGTGACCTTGCTGGCGGAATTTGCAGACCTTGGCCGCCACTGCTTTGATGCGCTCTATGCTACCAACGGAAGTACCGCCGTACTTTTGCACAATCAGGCTCATACTGTGCCTATTCCAGATAATTGGCGATTACAGCTCTGGCGGAGTCCGCCTGAACCACCTGTTTAAAACGCTGGGGTCAAGGCGCGCCGTAGCCGTCCCGACCCTTGAGGGGCGCCAATTAAACACGAATTGCCCCCGGTTGTTAACTGGTCGGGGGAAAAAAGCGACCAGTTACGCAAAATATTTTTATTCGCATTAGCTAGTGCGCAAATACTCCCGCACCGCCGCCAAAGCCTCCGGTAATTTGCCGTTATCCTGGCCGCCGCCCTGCGCCATATCGGGACGCCCGCCACCCTTGGCGCCGATTTTTTCCGCAACGATTCTCACCATTTCTCCAGCCTTGGTGACGGCGGTGGCTTCTTTGCTGACACCAGCGACCAAGCTCACGCGCTCACCATCAGTGCCGGCGAGCAAGACCGCCGAATTGCCGAGTTTATTGCGCAACCGGTCAACAAGATCGCGCAGCAGCTTCGCATCATTGCCTTCGACTTGCTTCACCAGCACACGGATGCCTTTTATTTCTTCCGCTTCACGGACCCACTCGTCGATCGAGGCTGCAGCGAGTATGCCCTTAACCGCTGCCAATTCTTTTTCCAGCTGGCGGTTCTGCGCCAACAGAGCATCCAGCTTTTCCACGATCAAATCCGGTGCGGTCTTTAACATTTGCGCGGCAATCGACAATTTTTTCTGCGCCTGCGCCATGTATTCAAACGCTCCGGCGCCTGTTACCGCTTCAATCCTGCGCACGCCCGATGCAATGCCGGATTCTGCGGTGATACGGAACAAACCTATGTCGCCTGTACGCTGCGCGTGGGTTCCGCCGCAGAGTTCGACGGAAAAATCACCGCCCATGGTCAACACTCGCACACGATCGCCATATTTTTCCCCGAACAGCGCCATAGCGCCTTTCTTCTTGGCTTCCTCAATATCGAGAACTTCCGTGGTGACCGCTGTATTCAGGCGGATTTGCTCATTCACCAGCGCCTCGATTTGTTGCAATTGCTCCGGCGTCACCGCTTCAAAATGAGCGAAGTCGAAACGCAAGCGCTGCGAATCCACCAGCGAACCTTTTTGCGCCACATGAGTGCCGAGAACCCGACGTAAGGCAGCGTGCAGCAAATGGGTGGCAGAGTGGTTGAGCGCGGTTGCTTGACGCACATTTGAATCAACCTGAGCGTTTACTTGCGCGTTAAGAAGGAGTTCACCCCGGGTCACCCTACCTATATGCAGGTGATGATTGCCATCTTTTTGGCAGTCGAGCACTTCGAAACGGCCTGAAGCACTTTCGATAAATCCGCCGTCACCAACCTGCCCACCCGACTCGGCATAAAACGGGGTGTGTTCGAGTACCACGACACCCTCCTCGCCTTCAGCCAAACGATCAACCTGAAAACGCCCGCGCACCAGCGCGGTAATAGACGTTTCGTGACTCAGCCCCTCATAGCCTCTAAACGCTGTCTCCCCCGCGAGATCCAAACCGGCGGTGTAATCCACCTTGAAGGCTCCGGCGGAGCGGGATTGATCGCGCTGCTGCTCCATCAGGGCTTCATAAGCCCCCATATCCAGGGTCAAACCGCGCTCGCGAGCGATGTCATTGGTCAGGTCTGCGGGGAAACCGTATGTGTCATAGAGGGTGAATACCACATCGCCGGGAATCACGGTGCCGGTGAGGGATTCAAGTTTGCTGGCGAGCACCGCCAAGCCTTTGTCTAGGGTTTTGGCAAACTGCTCTTCCTCGGTCAGCAGGACTTTCTCAATGTGCTGCTGTTGCGCTGCAAGTTCGGGATAGGCCTGCCCCATTTGCTCCACCAACGCGCTGACCAGCTTGTGGAAAAACGGTTTTTCCTGACCGACCTTGTGACCGTGGCGAATAGCGCGACGAATAATCCGCCGCAGCACATACCCCCTGCCCTCGTTGGATGGCAGCACACCATCGGAGATAAGGAAGGAGCAGGAGCGAATATGGTCGGCGATCACGCGCAGCGATTTTTCTTCCAGATCGCGGCAGCCGGTTACGTCGGATGTGGCGCGCAACAATGCTTGGAAGAGATCAATTTCGTAGTTGCTATGCACCCCTTGCATGACCGCAGCTATGCGCTCCAAACCCATGCCTGTATCTACAGAGGGCTTAGGCAGGGGAATCA
>JAEZGT010000180.1 GCA_023416875.1 Pseudomonadota bacterium | reverse complement strand
CGCAATTAAGTGTCAGCGGCGCAGTCGCCAGCGCCTGGTTTCAGTTGTTGACCTTGCAGCAGCGCATCGCCAGTGCGGAAGAAAATATTCGCATCGCCGAGCGCGTCGCACAGATTGTCGATGTGCGCTATCGCAACGGTGTGGCCACGGCGGCGGATGTATCGCGCCAGCGCACCAATCTGCTCAGCCAACAATCGGTTTTGTTGCCGCTGCAATTGCAGGCGCGGCAAACCCGCGCCGCTATTGCGGTATTGCTCGGCGAGTCACCGTTGAATTTTGAAATGTTGGCGCAGGAGCGTTTGCTGGATCTGGCGTTGCCGGAAGTCGGTGAGGGAATTCCCGCAGATCTGCTCACCCGCCGCCCGGATCTCGCCAGCGCAGAGGCGCAACTCCAGGCCGCTGATGCCGATGTCGCCGTCGCCCGCGCCGCATTGCTCCCCGGCGTTCAGCTCTCCGCATCCGTCGCGCGATCTTCTGCGGCATTATTTTCGCTGAGTCCGCCGGCAGACAGCATGAGCTGGAGCTTGGGGTTGGCTCAGACGTTGTTTAACGGCGGACGTTTGCGCAATCAGGTAAAGCTCAGTGAATCCCAGCGGCTGGCATTGGTGGAGCAATATCGCAAATCCATCCTCACCGCCCTGCAGGAAGTCGCCGACGCCTTCGACCGAAAATCCGTCAGCGCCGAACAGGAAATGTGCCAACAGGAAATCCTCACAGAAGCCGAGCGGACTTTGCGTTTGACGGAGGCGCGTTACCGCGAGGGCAGCGATGATTTATTAAGCTTGCTCGAATCCCAGCGCACCGTTTTCCAGGCGCGTGATCAACTGGTGCAACAGCGCCAAGCCAGGTTGGAGGCGGCGGTGGATTTGTATTTGGCGTTGGGTGGGGGATGGGAGTTGTCACAAGAGTGATGAGATAAAAAAGGCCACATGGGTGGCCTTTGTATTTTTATGCAGCGTGTTTACAGAGAGCAGCTATGGGCTTCTGCTTTGTATTGCCCATTTACTTGTTTCGCATTGCCGCCATCAACAAGGTACACATCGCCGTTGTCATTGACTACGCTGATCGACTTGCGGTCACCACCTGCGGCTATAGCCTTGCCGACATTTAGGGTTGCTCCACCAGGATAATATTTGGCTGAACCGTCTTTATTGACCACTACGCCCTTTTGATAGCCGATTTGAATTACTTTTGCATTGGGAGCAAAGTCGGATGGTGTTATTCCCAGCCTTTCGGAAGTTGGGGCCGGTGATGGAAGCACATTGGTATCGTCATAACTGAACTTGCACTCTGCTCCACCGGAAAATTTAATTCCACAAACAGAGTTCTGCCCCGCGTGGATGTAAACCATTGGGTCACTAAACGGGAATTTGGATGGCGTTGCGCTGATAACATTTGCAAGTCCTCCACCGGTATTGCCGCCGTTCATCCAGCACCATGCTTCTCCCTTTTTATTTAGCGCACACACGAAGCCGTAGGACGCAGTAATTTGCACTGTATCAAAATCAGCGGGGAGGGCTGGTCTAGACAAACTTGATTCGCCGCAGAGCACATCTTTTTTATCCCCATTTTGCACCAGTAGGCATCTAGGGTTTTTGTTGCCCGTTGCCGCTATAGCTCCGCTAGAGACTATGGGTGTTCTCGACACATTATTCATGTCACCGGAGTAGGCTTTTCCGTCATCCGTTATGACGGTTACACCTGCGTCTCCGTAAGAATTGATATGGGCGATATTGGTTACCGCGCTGCCATCATTCCATTTGACTAAATTAGCGGCTGTTGGATTGCCTTCTGTATGGCATACCGCCATGCCTCCTTGTACGCGATAGCAGACACTCCAGCCGCCGTTTCCGATCGCTTCATAGCCCACACCACAGCGGAACTGGTCAAAATAAGCGGAAAGAGAATCACCCCCCGAGCTACTGCTCGAACTGGAGGAGCTGGAACTGGAGCTTGACGAACTCGAGCTAGAGGAGCTGGAAGAGCTCGAACTTGAAGAGCTGGATGAACTACTGCTCGAGCTCGAACTGGATGACGAGCTGCTGGAACTGGAGCTGCTGGTGGCGCCGGACGAGCCGGTGCCGCCGCAGCCTGTCAGTAGCAGCGCTAAGGACAGGGCCAAAGCGCCCCCGAGATTGCTGGTGAGATGATGGTGTTTTGCCATGAGAGTACCCATTGAATTGTATTTGCCCGATTGTGGTTATTGTGTGTGCCGATGGTATCAACCTTGTGGTCGAAACGCGCTTAATGAGAAATGAAGTGTGATTTTGATCAATCAATACTTTGCGCCGACCGCTGCACGGAGCATTCGAGACGGACAAAAGTGGCCTTGCAAATGACAAACGGCACCTGGAGTGCCGTTTGTAGAGGTTGGAGCGAAGACTGCCTTGTTATGGATTTTGGCAGGTCAGGGCACCTACACAATCGCGGTTATTCTCCCACCCCCAGCCGACGTCCTGGTTTTGGCACACCGGAATCTGCGTGCCGTACCAGTTGCACTGCGCGGATGGGCCGCCTGATGAACTGCTGGAACTGGATGCCTGGCCGTTGACGACTCCATAAGGGTCTGGCTGGCCGCTGCAGGTGCTGACCGCAACACAGTTCTGATTGTTCTCCCAGCTCCAGCCGGATGTGGCGACCTGGCAGAGGGGGGCGGGTGTACCCCACCAATTGCAATAGGCGCCGGACGCAGCACCTGAGCTGGATGATGAACTCGAACTGGATGACGAGCTGGAGCTATTCGATGACGAGCTGGAGCTACTCGACGACGAACTTGAACTGCTTGATGACGAACTTGAACTGCTTGATGACGAAGAGGATCCGGCGCTGACTGGAATAAAATTCCAGGCCGAGCTCCACCAACCGATCACCCGGTCATCGGCCGCGGCGGTTACCAGCTCCAGCCCGGTCTCGCTATTTTCCATATGGATGTAGTGGCCGGTGGCTTTGTTGACCAGACGGAACTCTTTGTCTCCGCCATTTAAATACCAGTCTGCACGACCGTTGCTTTCCAATTGCCCTAGATAAAGAGCAGGGCCAGCGGGGTCCAAAGTCAGGTATTGATTGGTGGAATCCGCTTTGCGCAGACGGAAGAAAATATCCTCATTGGGCAGATCCACCCGCTCAATAAACCAGTGCAGAGACGCTGGCAAATTGGTGTCGCTTGCCTGGCTTGCGCCGAGGTCTTGATTGAGATAACGGTCGCTCCTGTATTTATTGCGCAGCGCGTAAATGCCGTCTTCCGGCAATCGATGCAGGTTACCGACGCCCGTGCGGATGCTGTCAAACACGCCAGTACGAATGCAGTCCTGACCACATGCTGCTGGAAGCATGGTCGGTGCTCCCTTATACAGCTCGTTGAGTTCCGCCACTCGCCCTTGCATAAATTCCGCGTGGTAATGCGCCCAGCCGGAGACTGCCTGGGGGTTGCTATCATTCCGATTGATATAGCCGTGCTGCTCGCCGCCGTGAAGGCCATCAATGCCGTTCCAGCGGAACAGCTTGTCGGAATTCCATTGCTCAACGATGTGCAGCAGCTCGTGAAAAGCGGCTTCATGGGGCAGCTCGCGCTCACCGGTTTCCAAAGCCGTGTTGCGCGTCAAAATCGGCGTGCCGGCGCTATCCGCGACGGTTTTCTGGCCGGTATAGAAAGGCTGTTGCACGAAGGCATAACCACCCAAGGCGCCGGCGTAGATGAAAGGCAATCCTTCGACGTTATAGATCACCATGACCACGTCGTATTGATCCTGCAGCCGGCGCAGATTCGCCTCCTGCAGAAATCGCCCTGTGTCCACCGCCCAGTCGAAGTGGCGGATTGCCGGCTCCGTCACCACGGGGTGCAGGCTGACATTCCAGCTGTTCAGACCATAGGAAAATGGCCGGACGTAATCCTGGTCCATTGCGCGCATCATGTTGTAGAAACGTTCGATGTACGACTCATCCAAGGTGAAATTGCCAATAAATTGATTGTCCTTGTCGTACGCGACCGTATTTTTCACGGGTACTACCACGATACTTAACTCGTGTTGCACTGGCAGCGGTGACGTGGCGGTCAGGTCGATAACGGTATCGTTGGTGAGGGTAAGTGTTTGTTCAAAATAGCGCCCAGAATAGGCGCTATGATCCAGCACCACATCGACCACGTTGCCGCCTTGTTTCTCAAAGCCCGTGAGGCTGATAGGCTCTTCCGAAAATCCGCCCACCGCAATCCGATATTCGCCCTGCGGTAAAAGAAAGCTTTTGTTGTCGGCGACAGTAAATCCGGTAAAGGCATCATTGATGTATATGTAGCCCGATTCGCTTTCCGCCAGCGCAGTGTGGACAATTTGCAAGCTGCGTTTCGGCAACGCATTTTCCAGAGGAATGTTGTAGGTCTGGTCAAAAAATAAATCCCACTTGACGGTGGTGTCTTCATCTGGCCCTGCATCGAATTGCACCGCAGAAATCTGCGCGTTACTGCCGCATGGTGCGGCGTTGGTTGTGCAAGCGATATTGAAATTCGCGGGCGCATCACCAGTAACTGCTACTTGCAGGGCGAATTCCGTAAAGCGCGACGTCGGATTAAAAGCGCGCACTCTCAAGGTATTGTCGCCAGCGCCGAATAAATGGCTGATGTCGATGGTTTTTCCCATGTCACTGGTTTTTAACGGCAGGGCTGGATGATCGCCAACCGAAACATAGATGGGGTGGTAAATTTTGTTGAGCGTCACGCTCACCGTTGCTTGCGCATTGGCTTGTATGCAAAAAAAGATCAGTAAAAACAGCGTGACTAACCGATAAAAAATCGGTTGTGAGGTTTTAGGTGAATTTTTCGGGTACTGATGTGCAGACGTATTGCGACCCATGAGAAAGTCCATACAGCTCTCCTGCTTAATGTCTGTGGGAAGGGTGTTGCGGAAGGAGCGGCAAGGATAGCGCCGCCCATTTGCTGAACACAACAACAATCTAATATGTGAATAAAAAAGCGCTTTCCGCTCCGCGACTTTGTGCCAGAAAAGTATTTCAATTTTTTGAATAGATTTTTAATATTGGAGAAGCAGGAGCGCTCGGGGAATCAGTGATCCACTTTGGTACATTAAATGATCGGGGCTGGTGCGAGAGGGCCGGAGATCGAAGGTAACTCCGGCCGGAGCTGCAGGGAATTATTGGGTGCTTAGGCTGTTCGCGTTCTGACTACTTCTTCGTGTTATTTTTTATTTTTCGGCGCAGGTGATTTTTTTGGCGCGACCTTTTGGGTCGGTTTGCTTTTTTGCACGGGCGCGGGTGTCTGCTGTGGAGTCGTTTTGGCCGGGGCCAGAACGACTTTCTTTTGCACCGCAACTTTGCAAACCGGTGCCGCAATTTTGGGCGTAATGGCTCGCTGCAGCGCCTGGCACAGGGCTACAGCGACGTATTCTTCAAAATGATCCGCGGGGTCGAAAACACGGTCGAATTGTTCGGCAATCGTATTCAACTGCGCCCGCACCTGCTCGAGGGCGTCGGGCGCATTGGGGTCTATGTCCACGATGCTGTCGCTGCGCATCAGCATCTGATTCCAAAACACAGTGTTTTTGGCCATGGTCGGTCCCCTTCCGGTCAGTTTTGTGTAACCGCCAGAATTTCGAAATGTTTGAATTTGCCGTTCGGCATCGGCCATTGAATACGCCCGCCGATGCGCAGCCCCAGCAAGGCAACGCCCACAGGAGACAGAACTGAAATCTTTTTCTCCGCAATATCGGCTTCCGTCGGGAAGACCAGAGTAACGGTGGTTTCGGCTTTGGTTTCCAGATCACGGTAGGTGACCGTGCTGTTCATGGCCACGGCGTCGCCCGGCAGGTTCTGGCTGTCGACTATGTCAGCGCGTGACAGTTCTTCATCCAGCGCGTCGGCCAGTTCCAGCTCGCTGTCGCGAATCAGTGGCACCAAGCGCTGGTAATCCGCTTTGCTGACGATCAGAGATACCGATTCCATATGTTGTTGTGCAAAAGTCATAAAATTCTCCGCAAATGCAAAAAGGTGCTGAGCGCACCGGATGTTGTATGTATGTGAAAATGTACGGCGGCTAGGAAGCGCTTCCTAACCGCCCATAAAAAGCAAGGCACAGACAAGCCCGCGGGCTTGCGCGTCGGAAAGGAATAATTTGCGGGGCTGCGTAATGATCATCACTGAACCTTAGCACTTCGTATGACGGCTGGCCAGCCCTAGGCGGCGGATGTCCCGGTTTGAGTGACGACCATCGCCTTTTGCACCTCGTCTGCCTTCTGCTTACCACCCATTAGCTCCACCAGACGCAGCGCAAATTCCACTGCTGTACCTGGACCTTGACTGGTGATGAGCTTGCCGTCCACCACAACCCGCTCTTGACTTACGGCCGCAGTTTGTCTCGAGAGTTCCTCTTGGTAGGCCGGATAGCAGGTGGCATTGGCATTGGGAATGAGTTGGTGGCGACCGAGCACCACAGCGGGCGCCGCGCAAATAGCGGCAACCCAGCGC
This sequence comes from Pseudomonadota bacterium, assembly GCA_023416875.1. GTDB lineage: Bacteria > Pseudomonadota > Gammaproteobacteria > Pseudomonadales > Cellvibrionaceae > UBA5868. The sequence goes on along the minus strand of JAEZGT010000180.1, from coordinate 1,152 downwards.
TGTTGCGCAATCTGGTCCCCCAGCAGCGCGATCAAGGATGCGGAATCGTGCAGATGGATTGCACCCGGTATGCCGCCGGGCAACACAATCATGTCCCACTCCTGTTCTACACATTCTTCCAGCAGCACATCCGCGACCACGCGGACATTGTGGGCGGTGATGACTTCTTTCCTTTCTGGCATCACGGAGGCAACGCAGACATCGAACTCAGCGCGGCGCAACACGTCGATGGTGATAACAGCTTCCATTTCTTCGGTGCCGTCGGCGATAGGAATCAGAACCTTTGTCATAGGGGGCCTCATGTCAGAACCTGTGAAAAAGCCGCTATCTTAACAAGTGATCGATGAATAAGTTGAGAGCTGGAGGATTGTGTCGTTCACGGCGCATAATCCACGTTGTCATTGACACAGCAAAATTTGGAGGGACCATGAAAATTCACGATGTCGATGTGGCGATTCTGGGCGCTGGCACCGCAGGGCTCGGGGCGTATCGCGCGGCCAGCAAACATACGGAGAAAATTTTGTTGATCGACGGCGGCCCGCTGGGGACTACCTGTGCCAGAGTCGGCTGCATGCCGAGCAAATTATTAATTGCCGCTGCCGAGGCCGCTCATCGCAGTCGTGACAGCACAATTTTTGGCGTGACGAATCCTCAAACGCTGATTGATGGCAAAGCGGTGATGGCCCGCGTGCAGCGCGAGCGTGATCGTTTCGTCGGTTTTGTGCTGCAATCAATAGAAGGAATTCCCGAGACGCGCAAAATTTACGCGTATGCGGAATTTCTCGATAACCACACATTGCAGTTATCCAACGGCGACCGTATTCACGCCAAAACCGTGGTGATCGCCACTGGTTCTCGACCTGTGGTTCCACCGTTGTTGCGCGGCGTGCACAAGCGCCTGCTCAACACCGATCAGATTTTCGAACTGACGGAATTGCCTAAAACCATGGCGATTTTCGGTCCTGGAGTTGTGGGACTGGAATTAGGTCAGGCATTTCATCGGCTCGATGTAAAGGTGAAATTGTTTGGTCGCAGCGGCGGAATTGCCGGGCTTAAGGATCCCGCCATAAAAGAATACGCGTTAAATACTTTTGCCAATGAATTTTATTTGGATGCCCAGGCGCAGGTAGAAGCGGAAGAGGAGTTGACTGA
>JAEZGT010000176.1 GCA_023416875.1 Pseudomonadota bacterium | reverse complement strand
TTCGCTCACGCAGTTTAGAAAATGTGTTGCAGGAAATTCAGTATCAACACCAGCGCTTCGGCGCGGATTTGTTTGTTTTTCTGGATTTGAAACTCAATTCGGATTTACAAGTTTGGCGGGGCTTGATTGCGAATATACAGCGCGTTGCACCCGGCGTGCGCTGGACTGCCTCGATCCATGTGGATTCGCGCCAGGACAATGGCCTGTCTGCAGAGGATCTGCAACGGGCTGCGCAAGCGGGCTTGGTGAGAACCACGTGCGGCCTGGAATCCGGTAGTCAACGTGTTCTCAGTAGCATGGCCAAGGGCGTAAAGCTCGAGCGTATGTCAGCCTTTATCAAAGATGCCAGCAACGCGGGCATCAGTGTACGCTTGACCAGCATTGTGGGATATCCCTCGGAAGAGATCGAAGACATCGAAAAAACGACGAATTTCATCGCTGAACATAGTGACTATATTGAACGAGTCATGCTCAACCGTTTCACGGTGATGCCTGGAACCCCCGCTCAGGAGCAATTGAAAAAGCAGGTATATCCTCACATTGCGGTAGCCAACCTCGATGTTGACTACGCGGTAATCCCTCACCGCAATCAGCGGCTGGCCAAGACCCGCAACCTAATGGCGACTTATCGGCTAATCCGCGTCACCAACCAAATCAATCGCAAGCCCCTACTGGAAAAGGCGAGCGCATTCGAAGGCGCTTTTTAAAAAGCGTCTCGTATCAACAAATTGGACATGCGGACACGCGTTGCCAGTTTCAGCGTCTGAACCTGGCACTCAGGCGCTGCAAGATGGACTTTTTCTCCTGCTCCTCGGGGCTTGGCCATTTCAGTTTTTTTGCCTTGCATTTCACTATGCCGTCACTGCCCAGGCGCACGTGCCAACGCTGCGCAGTGGAATATCCGTTCCCTGGACCGCTGTGCACCACCAGCAAGTTGTAATCATGCTGTTTTTCAATCGTGTGCCCCTGTATTGCGGAGGATGGGTCCTTGGGATCGGCGAGGACAAATAGTTTATCTTTTGCTGACTGAATCATTTCGCAAAGTTCTTTGCAATCCAGCGCAAGCCGCTCTTCAATCTGGTGCTGCTCCAAAATTTCCTTATCTAAATTCAATTCCGAGCGATAACAGATAATCTGCCGCTCATCATTGGCCGACCACTTATCGGAGTGCTCCCGCACCCGTTGGGAAAGTTCAGGCAGCTTGCGATAGTCAATCCAAATTCTTTGCAGTGCCAGCAGCTCATTCACGTAGGGTTTGAACAGGCGAATTTTCCAACGCGGTTTGCCCTTGCGTAGCAAGCCGGTGATACCTTCCGTCATATCGTCACGCAATAAATCACGCAGCGCATAGATCATGGCGATACCCAACAGCAGCGCCAGGGACAATTCCTGCCTGCGATCTCTCATCATAAAAATGACATAGGTAAACAGCGACATAATCAAAATGGTAGAGGCAGCTTTGACCATCTTGCGCGTAATGGAACCCAACCCGATTACCTTGCGGCGCAGTAAGACCGGGTATTCCAGCAAGCGCAAATACAAGCTCATGCGGTTCCAAATTCTGGTTGGGGCCCCGTCGAACTCGCCGAGATAATTGCGCTCGTCCCTATAGCGATACTCCTGTTGCAAAAACTCCTGAATTCCGTCTTTCAACTCTTGGTCAACTTCCGCAAATCCTTCAGCGCTCATGCTTTCCAACAGAAACTGCTCTGCATACCAGGAAAAATAAATATCCGCATTGCGGAAATAATTTTTTTGTGAATTTTGCTGGGGCTCGGTTTTGCGCAGGCGCTGGGCGAAATTTTGGCTGAGGCGCAGCGCACGCCGCAGCGAATTGGCAAACTCGGTATTCTGCGCCTGTAATCGCAGGCGGTTCATGGAGGCGCGATATTGGAACAACCAGGAGCCGTAAATAATTTCGAAATGCGGCGAAAGCAGCGCAAAGGAGCCATCCGTTTTGCTCACCCGGTCCAATTCCGGTTGACCCTGCAAGCGAAAGTTATGCTCCAACGAATTGAAGTAAAACTGCTCCTGGGTAAGAGTCCAGGTAGAAAGAGCCCCTTCATGCGGCGTAAACAAATACACTTCCACCTTATACCGCCCCGCCTCCTTCAAGGTCCGGTTCAGTTGCAGACGGTAGTCGCTTTTGCGCTCCAGTGAAAACACAAATACCTCGGGTTTCGACGTTACTTGTTGTGACTGCTAAGAATTCTCGGTGCCACACCCATATGAATATGATAGCCGCAAAGCGCGGCCTGTGACTCCAGCCGCCAGGTACCGCTAATGTACCCCTTCGAACAGACCTCATCCCTCACCGCGCCCATAGTCCCTTATGCATCAAATTTAACCTGCCATAAGGAGACTACCGTGACTGTCGGTAACGGCCGAGTGCTTCACCCCATTCATGGTGCGCTGCTCGCGGGCACCATTCCCTTATTTTTAGGCGGCGCGCTCAGCGATTATGCCTATAGCGTGAGCTACCAAATTCAGTGGGCCAATTTCGCCTCCTGGTTGATTGCCGGCGGGCTTGTCTTTGGTGGTTTCGCGTTGCTGTGCTCGATCATTCATTTGATCCGCTCTCCCCGCCGCAGTGGAGTTGTAATCGCCTACCCCATGCTTTTATTGGCAACGTGGATTTTGGGATTTATCAATTCCCTTGTACATGCCAAGGACACCTGGGCCAGCATGCCGGCCGGGCTAATTCTTTCGATCATTGTTGTGCTCTTGGCCTGCGTATCGACCTGGATCGGCTTTGCCAAATTTGGTGTAGGAGGTGTGAGATGAAATTTTCGCGTTTATATCCGCACCCGTTTTTGTCCAAGTTGATTATCGGAATTGCGCTTGTCGGTTCATTAAGCGCGTGCAGCGGCGATGACCCGGACCCGGAGCAATATGGTGCCAATCCAACGCTGCCAAATCCGCAACGCGGTTTATTGCCCAGGATGACCATCGCCGAGCCAACACCTTGGGGCGATCAGGTTCCAACGGTGCCGCCCGGCTATAAGGTTTCCGCTATCGCGACAGACCTTCTCATCCCCCGCCAGACGTTGGTCCTTCCCAATGGGGATATTTTGGTTGCTGAAGGACGAGGCGGAAGTGCGCCAGCGCTGAAGCCAAAAGATGTGATAGCCGGCTATATAAAATCCAAAGGCACAACCTCGGTTAAAAGCGGTAACAGGTTAACTTTACTCAGAGATGCCGACGGTGACGGTGTCTATGAATTAAAAACCGTTTTTGCCGCCGATCTGAATGCCCCTTACGGACTGGCCTTGGTAGATAACAATTTGTATGTCGCCAATCAGGATGCCCTGGTGCGTTTTGAGTATCGCGAAGGCCAAACCGAGGCTGGCGGCCCGCCGACCAAAGTGACCGACCTGCCGTCACAGCTTAATCACCACTGGACCAAAGCACTCGCCGCCAGCGCTGACGGTCGCTTTCTTTACGTCGGCATCGGCTCCAACAGCAACATCACCGAGCGCGGCATGGTGGCCGAAGCGGATCGCGCAATGGTGTGGGAAATCGATGCCCAAACCGGCGCGCACCGCCCCTACGCAACTGGCCTGAGCAACCCCACCGCGCTGACCATTCAACCGGAAACCGGGACTTTATGGGCGGTTGTCAACGAGCGCGATGAAATCGGACCAAACCTCGTACCGGATTATCTGACATCTGTTAAAGAAGGCGCCTTTTACGGCTGGCCCTACAGTTATTGGTGGCAGAATGTCGATGAGCGTGTACGCCCGCAAGATCCAGAAAAAGTCGCATCCGCCATTGCGCCGGATTACGCCCTGGGTTCCCACGTGGCCGCTCTCGGTGTGGATTTTTCGGATGCATCAATGGGTGAAGAATTTGCGGACGGCGTGTTTGTCGGCCAACACGGCAGTTGGAATCGCAAAAATCCCGTGGGTTACAAAGTCGTCTTTGTACCTTTTAGCAATGGCCGCCCGTCGGGAGAGCCCATAGACTTTGTTACGGGATTCCGCGATGACAACGGCAAAACCCGCGGCCGCCCCGTGGGCGTAACCGTCGACCCCAAAGGTGCGCTGATTGTGGCGGATGATCTGGCGAATGTTATTTGGCGGGTGGTGCGCACGGATCAATAAAGTCCGCGCAAATAAGGATAAGGCGCCGCCATCAAGCGGCGCTTTTCCGACAACCGCTTTAGATATTCATCAGTAACGCCAGCGCATAAAACAAAGGCGCCAGCAGTGCAGTCGCTACATTCCTGCCCAGGTAAGGCAGCATATCGGGAATCGATATCTGCGTTTGTTGCTGCAATCCTCTATAAGCGCTGTATCCCACTGCCAACGGCATCAGCGTAATCACGGCATGCCAGGGCGCGATCCCGATGAATATGGCAAACGCCATTGAGATGCCTGCCGCGATTAAAGAGATTCGATACATTTGCAAACTCGCCGATACGCCGTAAGAAATGGGAAATGTTTTCCGCCCTACTTGTCGATCCGCTTCAATATCGGGCAATTGATTTAACAGCAGTAAATTATTTACGACACAAAACGGCATCAGTGAAAGCAAGAGCACTTGCGCAAGGTGTTTTACCGTTACCCATTCCGGCGCCGTCACACTCATATAGCTTCCGAGGACCATCAACGGACCAAATCCCAGCCCCGGCGCAATTAGACACAACCAAGGTTGGCGATTGAGCACACGAGTGTAGGCGAGAATGGTGACGACTCCGATCAAACCGACAATAAGCAGCCTTGATCCGACAATGCTGACCAGAGCAATGCCTATGGCAATTGTCATTGCAAGCGACGCGCAAGCTGCTACCAGCACCCAGAACTGGGCGTGTGGTTGTTCCGGCAATGCGCCGCTGCCGCCGCTGAATGGGGTTTTATTGGTGAGCGAATCAAGACCGCTGGTGAAGTCGAAATATTCATTAAAGGTATTGGCGGCGATATGTGCAGCAATCGCTCCTATCATCACCAAAGCGGCCAATTTCATCGAAATCTCACCGTGAAAGTGGATGGCAGCGGCAATTCCCAGTAACACACAAACCGGTGTGAGAAGTAAGAACGCCGGACGGGTTGAGCGCATGACGGCGAGAGATACGGTTGACATAAATTAGCTCTGTTAATTTTTTATTTAATTAACGCCATTTGCCGCCTCATATAGGCGATCTGTTGCGCAAGCGGCAATTCCTTCGGACAGACATCCTCACAACCGAGTAGCGTCATGCAACCAAATACGCCACTCTCGTCGCCGATGACTTGGTAATAATCGGCGTCGTCACGAGTGTCACGCGGATCGAGTTTAAAGCGGGCAAGCTGTAATAACCCCACGGCACCGACAAAGTCGGGACGCATTTGCGCGGTGCCGCAGGCAGCAACGCAACAGCCGCATTCGATACAGCGCTCCAATTCGTAGATTTTTTCCGCAAGGTCCGGATCTTGTCGTTCTTCCAACGCGTCCAGAGAGACCGTCTGCTCTGCCCGGTGCAGCCAAGTCTGCACGCGTTCGGCCATATGGCGCATCCACTTGCCGGTATTAACTGAGAGATCACCGATCAATTCGAAGCCGGGCAAAGGCGCGAGTTGTATATGCTCGGGCAGATCGCGGGTCAGGGTACGACAGGCCAAAACGGGTTTGCCATTCACAATCATCGCGCAACTGCCGCAAACGCCGGCGCGGCAGACAAAATCGAATTGCAAACTCGGATCCTGTTGCTCGCGAATTTCGTTTAAGACGATAAATAAAGTCATTCCCTCTCCCTCTTCAACCTCAAAGGTTTGCAGATAGGGGGCAATATCATTTTCGGAGGGATTGTGACGCAGGACAGTGATGCGCAAATGGCGCGGGGTTTCTTGGGTGGAAAGCTCTTGCACAGGAATTAAATTCATACAGAATCCTCCTGAAAACGTGCATTTTTGCCGCGCAGATTTTCTGGCAGCAAATGTTCAAACTGCATTAATTCCCGCTGTAACTCATAGCGGTTTTTCCCCTGAGTGCGGGCTGATTCCACTTCGGCCTGACGTTGCGCGGTATCCGCGTGCTCAATCCGCTCTTTCGCGCCGTAGCCGCGCCAACCCGGAGGTAATTCCATACGCAGAACACTTAAAGGTTCATAGCGCAAGGTGGGTGCAATCTGTTCGGGATTTTCCCAGGTGGCGAGCGTTCGGCAGAGCCAGTCGCGATCATTGCGCAAAGGGAAATCCGCGCGGTAATGGGCACCGCGACTTTCTTCGCGCTGCAAGGCGCCCTGCGCAATGCACAGCGCGAGTTTGAGCATGCGTCCCGCGCGATAGGCGCTGACCAATTCCGGATTGGCTCCGCTAGCGCTGCTTTTAACCCCAATATGTTTCGCGCGTTGCAACAGTGTCTGCAGTTGCGCGACTGCTTCGCGCAGATCGTCGCCGGTGCGATAAATTCCCACTTTTTCCGACATGATGTTGCGCATATCTTCAATAATGTGCACGGGATTTTCTGAGCCCGTAAATGAGGAGAGCAATTGCTGCTGCGTCGCCACAGCCTGCTGAACGACGCCCGCAGAAAAACGAAAATCAGAGCTGGAGGATTCGATAAAGTCGGCCATATATTCGCCAACGATCATGCCGCCGACCACGGTTTCGGCTAGGGAATTTCCCCCGAGGCGATTAAATCCGTGCATATCCCAACAGGCTGCTTCGCCAACCGCGAACAGGCCGCGCAATTGCGGTGATTGGCCGGTGTGGTCAGTACGCAGGCCGCCCATGGAATAGTGTTGTGCGGGACGAACGGGAATGAGTTTTTCGACCGGATCTATACCGAGAAAATAGTGACAGATTTCGTTGACTTCACGCAGGCGCGTGGTGATGTGCTCTTTGCCGAGCAAGCGAATATCCAACCATAAGTGGTCGCCGAAGCGGCTTTTTACACCTTTGCCGTTGCGAATGTGGTGTTCCATCCAACGGGATACCACATCGCGTGACGCCAGCTCTTTTTTCTCCAGCTCGTATTCCGCCATAAAACGATTGCCGTCCACATCCAGCAATAACCCGCCGTCGCCGCGACAGCCCTCGGTCACCAAAATGCCCGAGGGGACAATCGCGGTGGGATGAAATTGTACGGCTTCCATATTGCCCAGGCTGGCGATGCCCGTTTCCAGCGCCATGGCCGCGCCCATGCCTTCGTTGATCACTGCGTTGGTGGTGGTGCGGTAAAGCCGTCCGCAACCGCCCGTGGCGATGGCCACGGTTTTAGCGATGTAGACGAGCAATTGCCCGGTAGCGAGATTGCGCACCACTGCGCCGCAACAGCGACCGTCTTCGTGAATTAAACTCAGCGCCTCCATGCGCTCGTGTACCGGGATTTGTTCGGCAATCGCTTGGTTGCTCATGGTGTACAGCAGGGAGTGACCGGTGCCATCGGAGACATAACAGGTTCGCCATTTGGCTGTGCCGCCAAAATTGCGCGCATCAATTAAACCGTGGGCACCCTCGGCTTCTTTTAACGTCACCGATTTGCCATCGACCACACTGTGGCGATCGCCCGCCCGTACCCGATTCCAAGGCACGCCCCAGGCGGCAAGTTCACGCACAGCTTTCGGCGCGGTATGCACAAACATGCGCACCACTTCCTGATCCGCGCCCCAATCGGAACCGCGCACCGTATCGAGAAAATGAACATCCTCGTTATCGCCCTGCCCCTTCACACTGTTGCCCAGGCTGGCCTGCATGCCGCCCTGCGCGGTTGCCGAATGGGAGCGGTTTGCGGGCACCAAACTTAAAACAATTGCGTCAAATCCGCGCCGGCGCACGCCTATGGCGGTACGCAAACCTGCAAGGCCGCCGCCGATAATCAGCGCATCGGTATGCACAATTTCCATCACTCACCTCCGAGTTTGGCGGCAGGCACATAA